>JAISLW010000293.1 GCA_031277105.1 Planctomycetaceae bacterium
GCTTTTCAGAATCGCAGGTGTCTTGCCTGCTTTTCAGGATCGCAGGCATTTCGCTTGGGTTCCTTCAGATTCGCAGGCGGAACGCCTGCATTCCAGGATCGCGGGCGTCTCGCCTGCATGCGGTTGTACTCAACCGCTAATGAGAGAGGTTGAATATCTCAACAGCCTTTTTGGTTGCCTATCGGCAACATGCAGGCGGGACGCCCGCGATCCGTTGGTCTCGCCTGCTTTTTAAGATCGCAGGCATTTCAAGATCGCAAACATTTCGCTTGGTGTTTCTTCAGATTCGCAGGCGGAATACCTGCATCACAGGATCGCGGGCGTCTCGCCTGCTTTTCAGGATCGCAGACGTGGTTACATCTCAACCGCCTTTTGGTTTGCCTTGCGGCAAAGTGCAGGCGGGACGCCCGCGATCCGGCGGTCTGTGAATCGCTTTAAAAATGATCCGCAGATTACGCAGATTAGAATGATTTTTTTAAATTCCGAAGTCCAAATTTAAAAACTACCCCCTATCACCTATCATTACCGATGGCGCGCGCAATGGCACATACGGTAATGTCTTTTGCACCGGCGTTTTTTAGTAGTTTTGTAATTTCATTGCAAGTCGAACCCGTTGTCAAAATATCATCTACTAATAAAATACGTTTGTCTTTCAATAAATTTATTTTTTTGGGATTTATTTCAAAAGCGTTTGCTACGTTTTTTGCTCTTGCTCTGTCAGATAAATGATATTGTAGCGCTGTTGCGCGGATTCTTTTTACGGCGTCAATTACGACAGGGATTTTCAAGTTGCGACTGATTTCACACGCGACCAAATCAGGCGAATTTACCCCACGCCACCACCGACGCCTGCGATGTATCGGCACCGGAACAACAACATCAACTAAACCACAAATAAATTTACCCCGCTCCCGCAATAATAACGCCGATAACGTCCGCGCATAAAATCCAAACTTGTCAGTCTTCATTCGCAAAATTATCGAACGTAACTCGCCGCTATACTCGCCCAACGTTACGGCACGATTAAACTTGAATGATAATTGACGACAACGCTTACAATCCGATTTGCCAAAATCAAATTCACGCCGCCTGCCGCCACAACGAGGACAAACATACGCCAAAGGCGTAACTAATAACGAAACACAATCAGAACACGGCAATAAAGGACGCCAACCAAATAAACCACGACCACCTACGCCAAAATATCCAGACGAAATAAAATTACCACAAATAGGACAAAGCGGAGGAAAAAATATATTGATAATATCCAAAAAAGAAATTAAAAATCGCATCAGATTTAAATGGGAGGAGGGGAAATTCGGAATTCGGAATTCGGAATTAAAGATTTTGATTTCAAATTTAAAATAATCCTTTTAATCTGCGTAATCTGTTGATCGTTTTTTGTCCACAGATTAGACAGATTAAAAAGATTTTTGTAAACATACAGTCGAAACGGTTGCGTTCCTCTTAATTCCGCATTCCGCATTCCGAATTTAAAAAGGTTTATTCTTCTATAATTGGTCTGAAACCTACGTTGTGAATTTTTTGGAATGTTTCGTATGGGATTCGGACGGCGGAGCCTATTACTTTTGGTCTGTCGCAATGAGAGCCTCCGCGTACAACTTTTTTCTTGTTCAAATCGCAATTGTTTCGTCCGTCATTTTCGTTGTACGGATAAGGTTCGTAATTTGTTCTTGTCCACTCCCAAACATTGCCTATAACATCATACAATCCCCACGCATTCGGCTCATATTGAGCGACGTAATCGACCGTAAACCATTTATCTTGAAATCTGTCGTCCCTCAAAGGAAATAAATAATTTGGCGGAAAATAACGGCGATGCTTAATCAACGAACTCCCCGCTTGCACCATAAAAGTCGCCGGTCGCCGCCTGTCAACTCCGTCCCACTCCCAACCTTCATGATTCTGATAAGTTTTCCGCAACCCCGCATCAGCCAAATTCGCATCATAAGAAAAATCCGCAAAACGATGCCCGAAATAAAACGCCTGATCCGTTCCCGCTCGCGCCGCCCATTCCCATTGCGCCTCCGTCGGCAACGTTACCTTTTTACCAATCCGTTTCGATAACCATTCGCAAAACGCCATCGCCTCCAACCAACTCACACGCGCAACCGGCTGATTAGGATGATTCGCAATATAACCAGGCGAAATATGATCAAATCCATGCTCGCCCGCATAACCCGTGTCATGCTCTCTGTCAAACCACGCATATTGACTATTCGTAACCTCCGTTTTCCAAATCCAAAACGGCTTCTCAATCTTTACAACCGCACGCGGTCGCTCGTCGTTGAAACCATCAACCGAACCCATCACAAATTCACCCGCCGGAATACGCACTAAACAATCCGCCAACAACGCATGAGGTAATTGACTCGAAACCGAATAACCCGTAATTGCCGCCCGTATCGTTTCATCGCCGGTTCCTTCATATTGTCTTTTTTTTGCTTCGTCGTATTTGAACGGGAAATTTTTTGCTTTTACGTTATCGCTTATAACTCTTGGCAATGGTCCGATAGAAGCGTGAAATAGTCTTACGCCGTCGTCGTTATGTTTTAGTAGTTCTTTAATTTTTTGCGGCGGTATAAATTCGGGCGTTGTGAATTTTTCTTTATTTTTTTCGGCGTTTCTAAATTCATCTTCGGGGTTGTCGTCGATTTCGGCGTATAATTTTTGCAGTTCTAATCTTCTTTTTTCGTTTTTTGGCGAGTTCCAGCTTCCGCGATACGGCGCGTTCAAATCAATCCAAGTATAAATTCGGCTCCACGCTTCGCCGTCAAGTTTTACGCCGTAATGTCCTCGTCGCAAACGTTGTATTAGTTCGCTTGAGCTTACGTGAAAGTCCATTGGTTTTTTTGTCGCAATATCATTTTCTGTTCCGGGTCGTCTTACGAAAGGATGCAATGATTGATAGGCTTGGTCGCTCCACCATTTTCCGGCGCCGTTTGGGACAAAAGATAAAATTCCCGTTTCTTTTTTATTTATATCGTTATGACAAGCGACGCAATATTTATCTAATACTGGTTGTACTTCGTTTTGGAAGGCGAAAGGTCGCGGTTTGCCGTGCCATTCGTTTATTTTTTGCGGCGGTTTTCTTGCGGCGATAGTTGTTTTTGCGGGCGCCGCTTCGTTAGTGCGTTCATGGCAACCGGTACAAGAAACGTTTTCGCCAGGCATTGCGATTGTCCAACTTTGCATAATTTGAATCGCCGCTCCGTCTTCGTCGAGAACTTGCATCGATATAGGCGTGTTTGCCGGAACTTTGAAACATGCCGAACCGTCCGCTTCAATTGGAACCGTCCCAATTATCCGCTTAATATCATAACCCGAATATTCGCCGATAGCCGTATAATTGCCCGTTCCCCAATACGCAAAATGATAAGAAAAAATCCGTAACGCTTTCGCCTTGCCGCGCGGGACGCCAGGCAAACCGCGTCCGTGATAAACGTCGGTAATAAATATCGTGCCTTCTTTTTCATTCGGCGACGTTAAATCGGGAATCACACGCGGACGAACCCGCTTAATCAAAGGCGTCGGTTCAAATAATCCCGCAGCCGGTAAATCGCAGAGTTTAACCATGTTGTCAAAAACATCGACAAGCCAAATACCCCACGCCCCTTTGTGATCGATTTGAATATTTGTCAAAAAATATTTTTCATTTAGCGGAAACGGAAACGCAAAAGTATATTTGCAATCGCCGCCTTGATTGTCGTAAACGTTGCCGATAACGTCGCGTCCCCAGCCCGGAATCTCTTGCACGCAACCGGTAACTTCTTTCGGATAAACTCGCGGATAAATATTGCTATGAGTTCCAGGTTTGCCCCATTCTTTGGTTTTCGGATCGTGCCGGAACGGATAATGAGTCCCCAAATTCGGATCGACAAGCATCAAACGCCCAGCCTCCGGCAACGAATGATGACCGCTCACAACGCCCAAAATCATACTCGGATGCGTCAACACCGGACGCGCATGTTTGTAAGCGGCAGGAAAAAAAGCGCCGCTGCCCCATAGCGCTTTTTGTTGCCGTCCGTCCGGCGACATCGTGAAAAGAATACGGTCAAAATAATGAGGCGTCTCCGTGTATTGCCAACGCAGATACATAATCCGACCGTCGTTCAAAAGACGAGGATGCCAACCGCTATCTTGTTCAAACGTGAGTTGACGTACTTTATTTTTATTCGTATCAATACGAAACAACGTCGCAACCTTCTGTGAACCGGCAACGCAAGGTATCCCTTGCATGCCCGCAGTAGAAAATCCCAATATCACGCCCTCCTCCGCAACATAACAAGGATCAAACCATTGAACATCTGTTTGATCCGAAGGCGTTAATTCACGTAAACCCTTACCGTCGATTCCTATTTCAAATATCGCCCAATTGCCTTTGGCGTTAATTGAAGCGAACAAAAATTTATTAGCGTCGAAATGCAAATCAAGATCGCGAATAATTGTGTTGTTTGGGTGTTTGTAAACGGGCGTAAGTTTTGGTTCGTTGCGAAGGTCGCTCAAGATCATTATTTCGTTGTCCCAACCTTTGCGGGGAATTGTATCGTTAGTGTAAGCGTTGAGTAAGGTGAAACCGATACTGTTACCGTTTGGTTTTCGCCGGACGCAAAGTATTTTGTCAAAATCAAGAATAGGATTAGCGAGCGCCGCTTCGCGTATCAATTTTTCCAAAGCGTGCGGATTGGGGGTTTGGTCAAGTTCGTCGAGGCGCCGTAAAAATTCGGCGCCTTTGGGATATTTAGAGCCGTGCGTTTCGATCAAATCGACAATCATACGCCGCGCCGAAGCGGAAGTATTTACCGGAACAACGCCGTTGTCATAACCAAAAACAATAACGCAACAAAAAAAGAAATTCACAAATGCAACCGGCAAAAACAATATCTTATTAAAATTTTTCATTTTCATCTTTTAATATTTTTGTAGCCGTTTACTAAAATTTGTTTATCAAATTAAGTATCGGCAAATCTTTTTGAAGGATTAAAGGAACAAGAAGGAACGCAACAATCACGCCTGCGATCCATCTAACGATTTTGAGGAACGCGGGCGTCTCGCCTGCAATTTGCCGCAAGGCAAACAAAAAGGCTGTTGCGATGTTTACAGCTCGTACTTGAATTTCAGCGATTTATACTGCTCGTACTTGAAATTCAGCGATTTAAAAGCGTCAAAGCCTGCCGTCCGAAAGCTAGGCAGGCGAGACGCCTACGTTCCTTCTAACGATTTTTTGTTATAAAAAACTAATTCCGAATTTAATTTTTTATAATTTTCTGAAAGTGATATTTCGTAGATTTCCTGAGCAGTACCATGCGGCGAATCCTAATGGGGTGTATTCTTCTGTTTCCATTCGTAGTGAGAGTATTTTGTCGTTATTATTGTATTCGAGGTTTACGACTTGTTTTTCTTCGGGATTTTTTTTTCCATTTTTTCCGGTTATCCAGACTTCGATTTTATTTTTTGTAACGCGTATTTTGAATTTGTACCATTCGTTTTCGTTGAAGTCGTATGTATCGAATGTTTCGTTTTCGGAGGCGTCGCAATTATTGATTGAGCTTATTCCGATAACGGATCCGCCCCATCCGCCGTTGACGAAGGTACAGAAATTTTTACCTGCGGGAAAGGTTAAGGCGGCGAAAAAATCGCTTCCTTCGGTTCGTTTTGCTTCGTAGCAGATTTCGTAATCTTGTTTTGGAAATTCGCCGTTGTATTTAATTCCGTTCATTCCGGTAATAGAATTAAGTACGATTGAATTTTTTTCAACATAAACGTATGGTTTTTTTGGGGGTTCTGTTTTTTGATTTGGTTTAGATTCTGTTTTCGGTTCAGATTTTGGTTTGTTTTTGGATTCTGTTTTTGGTTCTGTTTTTGGTTCAGATTTTTGGTTTTGAATTTTTGTAATGTCATTTTTATTGTCGTTATTTTTATTGTTATTTTTTGTAACATTAATTTTTTTTGGTTCTGGCAAAACAGTCCATCCGTCAAGATTTTTACCGTTGAACAATGGTATCCAGCGATCTTTTTTTGGTTTTGGCGTATCTTCCGCAAACGAAAACGGAGTAATTAAAAATACGCAAATTACGGACAAAATTAAAAATATTCTATTTGTCATTTTATTAGCGGGTAAGGGATAGGGGATAGGGGATAGGGGATAGTTTTTTGTAACGAAAATTATTCTTGGTAACTTCTAAAAACCAGTTTTTTTATTTAAGCGCCGAGACCACAGAGTTTACAGAGAATAATTTTTTAAAAAATATTTTAAATCAAAAAGTCAATTACAATATTAAATAACGTTTTGACGCTAATTAAAAATTTCCTCTGTGTTCTCTGTGTCCTCTGTGGTTAATAAAAATAAATTTGTGGTTTTTAGAAATTTCCTCTTGTTGTATCTCAATAAATCGACGTGCGAGTTGCAGATTATACAGACAAATTTTTTTAAAACCACAGAGAAACGAAATGAGATTTTTTGTAACAAAAATTTGAGAAGGATCGCAGGCGTCTCGCCTGCAATTTGCCGCAAGGCAAACAAAAAGACTGTTGCGATCTAAACCTCGCTCGTCTGCGGTTGAGTACAACCGCTAGCAGGCGAGACGTCTGCGATCCTGAATACGATTTTTGTAACAAAAATTTGTCCATCCTGCCCCTCTTGTCCCACGTGTCCTTCTTGTCCCGCAAAACCTAAATTTAAAAACTCTGTGTAGTTTGACGGATCGTTTGTTTACTTATCAGTTTTTTACCGGACGCCGGATAAGCGTCAATAATTGTATATTCGGCATAATTCATAAAATTGTAATAGAGGCGGTTGAAAAATTGGAAATTGATTATTTTGTGTTATTTTTTTATGTGTGAATTTCGACAATTGTACGTAGGCGTTGTTTTTTTGTTACAAAAAAACGCTTAATTACAAAGTATATTGCTCGTACTTGAAATTAAAGAATAAAAAATTTGCCGTCCGAAAATTAGGCGGGCGTAGGTAAACGCAAATTCAAATTCAAGTGTGAACAGTTTGACGTGTGAACAGTTTAAAAATATTTTTGGCGTATTTTGGAGAATTTAATATGAGAATGAGATCAATCGTTTTAACTTTCGTATTTATTTTGGCAATTTCATTTCAAATTGCAAAAATCAACGCACAATCTACAACAAATGACAACGGCGATGCAGAAAAAACCGTCGCCGCTACAGTTGCATCCGAAGTTGCATCGGACGCAAATTTGGCAACGTCAACTAAAGACGATATTGACCAAAATGATTTACTATTGACATTGGATTTGCCGCCCTTGACAACAACAGATCCGTCAACCGGCGCAACAACAGATCCGTCAACCGGCACAACAACAGATACGGCGAATAACATAACGACAAATACAACATCAAACGAAGAAAATCCCGCCAAAATTGACGGCAATAAAAATACGCCGGACAACTCTAAACCAAACGCAACGCCAAATAACGAAAAAAATACAAACGCCGAAAAAAATAAAAATCCAGACGACGTTGGCATATCAAAATCTTGGAACGAATGGGATAAAAATTTTGCGCCGCATAATAACAATTTACCAGTACCCAAAGGCAACTTGCCGCCGCCGCCAAGAAATAATTACAACTTTGACCAAAATAATTTTAACCAAAATAATTTTAGCCAAAATCAAACCGCAAACTACAATCAATATGAAAATAAACCAATTCCGTATTTAGCATGGCATCGCGATCCTTGGACGCACCGTTTAAGTCTGGCGCCTTATGCGCCCGGTTATGCGGCGGCGCCAAAAGAATTTCCAATCCCGCCGTCAGACATTAGCCTCTGGATGACAAACTTTCCAAGTCATGGTAATTATTGGAAGCAACCGCAATATCTCGGCTATTATGACCCTATGCCCGAAATAGTTAGCGCAACGCCTAGCCGCAGCCAAATGATACTCGGTTACCCAAACACGCCGCAAACACAATACAGAAATCCATACACCGGACAACCCTCGACGTTCAACCCCGCAATCAATCCAGAATCAATTTTGCCCGTCCGTGAATCCTTAATTGAACGCTGGAGGAGACGTTCAATCGCAAGACGTTCAGCGCCGCTAGGACAATTCCCAGCGCAACCGCCGCTATACCAACAACCAACACAATCGCCGCTATTCGGACAAAATTATGAACAACAACCTTACGAACAATCTCACGCGCAATCTTACGATCAACAAAATCAACAAAACGAATTTTACCAAAACCAACTCAACGAACAACAATTTCAAACAAACCAAATATACCTGCCGCAAGAACAAAGATATCCGCGCCGCCCATTAGGAAGATTCCGTCAAGGTTTGCGGGACAGAATACAACGTCTAGGAATTTTTGAAGCGCTAACGCAAGGACGTTCAACATACAACCAAAACACAAACCAATACCAAAACCCAAACGCCGCATACGGAGAAGCGCCGGCATACGACGGAACAAATTAAATAAACACGCACGGAATTTTTAAGCGATAGATTTTAGGGGATAGGGAATAGGGGATAGTTTTTTGAATTTGGAATTATGTTACAGAAAGAACGCAGGCGAGACGCCCGCGATCCTTCAATCTGTCCCATTTGTCCCTAAAATAATCTTTCTAATCTGCGTAATCTGTGGATCATTATTTTGTCCACAGATTACGCAGATTAAAAAGATTTTTGTTTTGACGGGGAAGTATTGACAGGCTTTTCTGTTTATCTAAAATTTTCAAAATTCTGATTTTGAGTTGAGTCTTGAATCGTCGATATTGTGCGTTTGTAATTTCTGTAACAAAAATTTAACCAAATAATTTTTAGGTAAATTTATGAAAACTTTCAAAAGACGTTTTTTTGTAACGATAATTCTTTTTGCAATTGCGATTCTTTCAAATTTTACGCTTGCCCAAAATAAACCTGAAACTTCTAAACCGGCGGCGCCGAAACTTGAGCCGCAGGTTCAACAGATTGCGGGTTTGAATGCTAAATTTATTGTTGCGCTAATTCAAGACGGTTTAGGCGGGGCGTGGATTGGGACGGAAGATGATGGAGTGTTTCATTATCAAGTTGACGGCAAAATTTCTCAATTCACAACAAAAAACGGTCTCGGCGACAATAACGGTTACGGTTTGGCAATCGATAAACTTGGACGACTTTGGGTTGGACATTTAAATACGGGAGTTTCGGTTTTTAACGGCAAAGATTGGAAAAACTATGATGTTGTTGACGGACCGATTGGCGAGCGGATTTTTGATATAAAAATCTGTCCCAAAGACGGCGACGTTTGGATGGCAACTTCAGCAGGAATATCTCGTTACAAAATAGACTCGGACGATTGGGAACATCTGACAAGAGAGGACGGTTTGCTTGAAGATCAAGCGTCGGCTCTTGCGTTTAAAAATGACGGAACTTTGATAGTTGGGACTCAATGTCACGGTCTCGCAATTTTTAATCGTACAATTAAAGGCGAGTATAGACATTCAAAAAATATTGTTGCGCCGGATCGTTTTGGTCAAGGAAATATTAGTCCTGTTCCGCTAACGCCGCGCGGAATTGGTTTGCCGTCAAATTTAATCAATGATATTATTGTAACGAAAAATATTGAGGCGGAAACAATTTGGATCGCAACAAACGCCGGACTCGTGAAATCAAATGATACTTTTACCAAGTTAGAATATTGGCGAGGCAAGGATTATGTTGATAAAGTCAAAGGATTGTATGGCGGATCGCCGAAGGATTGGAAGCCGGCGCCGAAAGAAGTCATGGATCAAATTTTGCCGGAAGATTATTTAACTTGTTTAGCCGAAAACGAGCAAGGCGTAATTTGGATCGGAACAAGACAAAACGGTTTTTATATTGCCGATCCGAAAACAGGAAAAAAAGCTTACGGTAATCAAAAAGGAATTGGTTTGCCCGATAATTTTGTAACGAAAATTCTGATACTTGATAACGGCGATTATTTGATTGGTTCATACGGCGGCGGAATTGTCAAGCCGATAAAGCCGTACAAATTAGTTGACCGTCAACCTGCCGCAACTAAATTTAACAAAGACAAAATAATTTCTGTTGCGCAAAATAATTTTCCAAATTTACCGTCAAAAATAAAACCGCCTACGCTTGAAGAATTAAAAGAAATGCAAATGAAACTTGCTGGTCTGAATACGCCTTTACCGAAAATTTATGCTGCATATTTAGGCGAAGATTGGAAGACGCGGGGCGATTGGATGGGGAGAGCATTTCGCGATTGGGCGGTAATGTGCGCCGCCGTTTCGCCATACGATCAACACATCAATTTTTCAGACCGGTATTATTCTGTACACGATTTTATCGGTCCAAATTACAAAGGAAACGATGTTATACGGCGATGGATTCATTGGATGAAATCGGACGATCCGCGTGTTCTTTGGAATCCGTATCTGGGCTATCGCCGCCAAGCCGAATGGGACGATCACGGCGAGGCTTATTCTTGGAGTATGGATGGTCCCGATCTTTGGTACATGGTTGAGATTAAACGTGAAGGTATTTTTCGTATTGGCATGTATTTTTTTAACAAAGATGGTCATGTCGGAAGTAATCGTATGCGTGATTATACGATAGAAGTTTATCCGGCGTCTAACGCATGGACAAAAAATATCGAGATTAATCAATTTCCACACGAATGGAAAAAATTTGCACAACAAGCCGAAACACAAGTCCGCAAAATGCAACCATTGGCAAAAGGACGCGTAAATGTTTTTTGGGGCGGCGTTCATAAATATTTTGTCGTTTCGGGCGCCGGTAATTATTTTGTTAAAATTGATCGAAATTATGGTTTCAATACGATTTTGTCGTCTGTTATGGTTGACCGGCTTCAGGGCAAACCAACTTGGGACGAACAAAATGGCGTTCCGATATTAGCGCCGATTCGTTACGATCCGCCGCAGTTGCCGGAATCTTTTGATAATCGAGAATCACGCCAAATAATGTTGTTGTGGAAAACTCTTGATAAAAATTACAATAAAAAAACGAATATCGAAAAACAACGAAAAGCAAGAATAGCGGCTTACGTTGCCGCTACTCGCAATGCTGAATTATTAAGCGGCGGCGAAAATGAAAAACAATTAGCCCACTCGCTAAAATGGCGACTAAACCAATGGGACGACAAACAACGAAAAGAATGGAACGAAACCGTTAAACACGC
>JAISLW010000355.1 GCA_031277105.1 Planctomycetaceae bacterium
AAAACAAAAAGACAGAATAAAATTTGTGAACGTTATAAAAATTCATTTGCAGGTAGGCGGCGTTTCGCCGAAACGCCGCAATACGTTTGAGGGCGCTAATAAATTTTATTACTTTATAACGTCGAAAATATATTTATTTTATACGTTATGAATTATAAAAATTTATTGGCAACATAAACTCTCTTGCGATGTTTCGGCGAAACATCGCCTACCTTACGCAAATGACATTTTAGAGAATATCAAAGCGACTAATTTTGCAACTTGACGAACATTCTAAATACCCTTTGGCCCGTTTACCTCGTAGGTAGGCGGGCTTTTTTAAATTCGGAATTCGGAATTAAAGATTTTGATTTCAAATTTAAAATAATCTTTTTAATCTGTAGATTGATTTTTTTGTCCACAGATTACGCAGATTAGAAAGATTTTTTTAGGGACAAGTGGGACAATGTTGTCTGAAATTTGCTTTTTATGATTTTTATGATTTGTGTGATTTTTATACTAATCACACAAATCATAGTTCAGCCAAGATGCAACCGATACGACTGGCAACGGTCGGGATGCTCGTTTGACAAAATTCCGGTATTATTTTTTTGTTTTTAACAATAGTGAAGCGTTTAATACTACTGCGATTGATCCGGCATTGTGAACTAGCGCTCCCACAACAGGTCCAATAAAACCAGTTGTCGCCAGAACAATAGCAACGGCGTTTATACTCATTGAAATCCAGATATTGCTAATAATTTTTGTTCTTGTTTTTCTTGCTAATTTTAATAGGAACGGCAATTTTGCTAGATCGTCTCCCATCAATACGACGTCAGCCGCATCAATAGTTAAATCACTTCCAACCTTGCCCATCGCAATTCCAACCGTTGCCGCTTTCAACGCCGGCGCATCATTTATTCCATCGCCAATCATCGCAATTTTACCGCCGCTTCGCACTACATTTTCTATCTCCATTACCTTCTCCTCCGGCAATAAACCCGACTTTACTAACTCAATTCCCGCCAATTCCGAAATACCCTTAGCCGCCCGCGAATTGTCCCCCGTCAACAACATTACATCAACGCACTCCCGCAGCAAATTTTCCACAACGCCACACGAATCCAAACGTATCACATCCGCAACCGACACAAAACCAACCACGTCTAACCCGACCACAACCCAAATAACAGTCTCGCCAACAATAAACCTTGACTCAGCATTCGACTTGACCTCGCTATTTATCGTAACGTTAAATCGCTTCAAAATTCTGTCGTTGCCCACAATCAAATTCGATTCATTACCCGATAACCTCGCACAAATTCCCTCGCCGCGAAATAATTCAAAACTATCAGCCGTACTCAATTGCAACTCCATCGACCGCGCCGCCGCAACAATACACTTCGCCAACGGATGCTCCGACAAAACCTCCACCGACGCCGCAACACGAAGCAACTCCCGCTCGCTAAAATTTACGTCGCTTGAATAAATCATCTTCAGTTGCGGCTCGCCCCGCGTAAGCGTCCCCGTTTTGTCAAACGCTACAATATTAACTTTGGCTAGTTGCTCAATCGCTTCGCCGCTACGTATCAAAATCCCACAACGCGAAGCATTGCCTATCGCCGCAACTATCGCAGTAGGAGTCGCCAACACCAACGAACACGGACAAAATACCACCAATATCGTAACCGCCCGACTCGCCGCATCCTCAACCAACTCCCAAAATATTACGCCCGAACCGCCCCAAAATATACCAAAAATAAACGTCGCAAAACCAACAACCAACGCCGTTACTATCGCCATCGGCACCAAAAACGACGCCCAACTATCCGCTATCCGCTCAACATTAGCCTTCTTCTGCTCCGCCTCGCACACAAGCCGAATCATATTGGAAATAGAAGCATCCTCGCCCACTCGCGTCGCCCGCATTACAAAAGAACCAAAACAATTAACCGTGCCGCCATAAACAGAATCACCCTCAAAAAGATCAACAGGTAAAGACTCGCCCGTAATCAAAGATTGATCTATAGACGTATTGCCCGTTACAATAATCCCATCAACCGGAACCGCCTCGCCAGGCAAAACCCGCAATAAATCACCACTACAAACATCAGAAACAGGAATAATCGTCTCCGCATTATTCGTAACAAAAATATTATCAACGTCAACTTTATCCACATCAACTTTATCCACATCAACTTTATCCACGTCAATTTTATTAACGTCAACTTTATCAGCATCAACTTTATCAACGTCAACTTTATCAACATTATTTATCCGCCGTGCTGTTTTCGGCGCTAACTTCAACAACGCCTCTATCCCCGCACGCGCACGCGAGACAGTCCACTCTTCAAGATAATGCCCCAACGCCATAATAAACGCAACTTCGCCTCCGGCAAAAATATACGAATGAACATGACCGCCGGCGCTTTTTGAACCTGACGGAAAAAACCATTCGGAAATTATCGTCGCAACAATCGCCGTACTCAAAAGCGTGTCAACCGAAACACGACGCAAAAAAAATAAATTACGTATCGCATTGATAAAAAATGGAACGCCCGAAATCAATATCGCAAACCACGCAGGATCAAAAAATAAAAAATCATGCGCTAAATGAAAAAAACTAACAATAAGCGATAAACCAGAAATTATTAACAAAAAAAATTCCAAACGTTCATAAATTGCATGTAAACGTTCAAAAAATTTATTCGGTCTTTTGCGTTCCCCGCGTTGCTTCCGAACATTGCAACAACACGGCGAAACAACCCGCTCGCAACTACAATTTTTAGACATAATATTAAATTTGTAACACGTTAAACTATTAACGCTTTAATTTGCCTTGACCGCCGCCTGCCTAACTTTCGGACGGCAAACTTCAACGCTTTAAAATCAACAATGAATTTCAAGTACGAGCGGCATATATTTAAACGATGCGTCGTTTATATGCGTATCGTATTTGAAATTCATCAAACGCAAAAAATATAAAGTAAAATTTTCGGTAACCGTTCACGATATTTTTTTAATTCGGAATTAGTAATTCGGAATTAGTTTTAAAAATAAATTTTTAATCTGTGTAATCTGTGGACAAAAAAATGATCTACAGATTAAAAAGATTTTCTGTTATTTTCGCCACTTTTTGGGCAAAAAAATAATCAAATAATTATTGTAACAAAAATTAACGCGATAATATTACTCGTATGCCAAATATTACGCAGAATTTCTTGTACGCATCTTACTAAACTGATTTCCGTGAGCGGTTACAATTTTCGTATATTGTCCTATTTCAACAAGACTGTAAAATTAAAGTCAAAAGTATAATATAACGCAAACGCAAAACAAGACGACAGAATACTTGTAACCCCTCAAAAAAATTTAAGCAATAAGTTTTTAGGCGGTTAGAGAGTAGGAAGTAATGAGTAATTTTTTAGAAATTTATAGAACAGTTTTTTGGGCGTCTCTAAAAATTCATTTGTTCAGGTAGGCGGCTAAAAAAATCAAACACCGTGCCGAAATGCCGCATTACGGTTTACGACATCAATAAATTTTGATATTTCACGCATCTAAAATAAACATATTTTAGGCTTCATAAATTATTAAAATTTATTGGTAGCATAAACTCCATTGCGACCCAAAAATAAACACAGCGGCGAAATATCGCCTACCTTTTTACAAAAAAATGAATTTTTAGAGACGACCAATTAAAATTAGCGTTACAAAAAATCAAATTAAAAAACGCATTTTAAAGTGTGAATAGTATAACTTGAACATTTAACATTAACCTTTAACTTTAACCCTTAACATTAACCTTTAACATTAACATTAACCTTTAATTTTAACCAAACACAAATGAAATCAGATTACATTTTTTTGCTTGTAACAATTTCTGTTACAATTATTACGTCGTCAATATTAACCGTATCGTTTGCGGCTGAGCCTTATCCGACGGCTAGACGATCAAATCATACCGATACTTATTTTGGCGTTGAAGTCGCCGATCCTTATCGTTGGATGGAAACTAACGATACGCAAGAATTATCCGATTGGATAGACGCTGAAAATAAATTGACGCGTAAATATCTTGACGGAATATCAAGTCGCGATAGTTTGAAAAAACGCCTTACCGAAGTAATCAATTATCCGCGTTACTCAATTCCATTTGTCGAAAACGACAAAACTTTTTACTTCAAAAATAACGGATTACAAAATCAATCAGTTCTCTACATACTCGACACGCCTGCATCCGAACCTCGCATTTTAATTGATCCGAATAAATTTTCTTCCGACGGCACAGTTAGTTTAGGCTCAATTTCAGTTTCCAAAGACGCCGAATATATCGCTTACTCAATTTCCAAAAGCGGCTCTGACTGGCGCGAAATAAAAGTACGCAAAATATCAACAGGCGACGACTTGCCGGATAAAATCGAATGGGTCAAATTTTCCGGCATAACTTGGCACGGAAACGGTTTTTATTACAGCTGTTACGACGCTCCGCCAAAAGATAAATTTTTAACCGCAAAAAACGAAAACCATAAAATATTCTTCCACAAACTTAACACGCCCCAAAACGAAGATACGCTAATCAGAGAAGATAAAAAACACCCGCTACGAACCCGACAAACCTCAACCGATTTCGACGAAAAATTCCTCTTCATACAAGAAAGCGAATCGACATACGGCAATACGCTAGAATTTAAAAACTTGACGACAAACGATTCTGAATTTCATACAATCGTAAACGATTTCAAATCGTCTCAAGATATAGTTACAGTCGCCAACGGTAAATTTTATATGCTCACCGACCGCAACGCTTCCAAAAAACGATTAGTCGCAGTCGATCCGGCAAAACCCGAACAAGAAAATTGGATAGACGTAATTCCCGAATCAGATTCGTTGTTGAGTTCCGTCAACCATATCGGCGGCAAACTTATCGTAACATTTATGAAAGACGCCTCCGACGCCGTGTTCCTTTACGACTTGCAAGGAAAACAGATACGCGAAATTAAATTGCCAACATTCGGCAAAACCGGCTTCTCCGGCAAAAAAGATTCGCCCGTGTTTTTTCAATCTTTCACGTCCTTTGTTTACCCGACTGTTATTTATCGTACAAATATTGATACCGATGAAAGCAAACAATTGTTTCCAACCGCAATCGATATAAATCCCGACGATTATGTTACCGAGCGAGTTTGGTACAAAAATAATAAAGGTAAAAAAACGCCAATATTTTTAACTTATAAAAAAGGACTCAAAAAAAACGGACTCAATCCGACCTTGCTTTATGGTTATGGCGGCTTTAATATTTCGCTTACGCCTTCGTTTTCGGCGTTGCGTTTACCGTTTCTTGAAAGCGGCGGCATCTACGCTGTGGCGATATTGCGCGGCGGAGGAGAATACGGAGAAGATTGGCACAAAGACGGCACAAAATTACAGAAGCAAAATGTGTTCGACGATTTTATCGCGGCGGCAGAATTTCTAATTAACGAAAAATATACAACGCCGTCGAAACTTGCAATTTTAGGAGGTTCAAACGGCGGCTTATTGGTTGCGGCGGCGGCGTTGCAACGTCCTGATCTTTTCAAAGTCGCAGTGCCAAGAGTAGGCGTATTGGACATGTTACGTTATCATAAATTCACAATCGGATGGGCGTGGGCAACCGATTACGGAACAAGCGAAGATAGCAAAGAAATGTTCAATTATTTACTTAGATATTCGCCGCTGCACAATATTAAACCAAACGTAAATTATCCGGCAATGTTGATAATGACCTCCGACCACGACGACCGCGTCGTGCCGGCACACTCATTCAAATTCACAGCAACTCTACAACAAAAAACAACAAGCAAAAATCCAATCTACATCCGAATAGAAACAAAAGCAGGACACGGCGCAGGTAAACCAATCACAAAACAAATCGAAGAAGAAACAGACGTCTGGACTTTCATACTAGATCAATTAGAAAAAAATTAATCAATCAAATACAAAAGGGTCATCTCTAAAAATTCATTTGTTCAGGTAGGCGGCTAAAAAAATCAAACACTGTGCCGAAACGCCGCATTAGAGTTTACGACATCAATAAATTTTGATATTTCACGCATCTAAAATAAACATATTTTAGACTTTATGAATTATTAAAATTTATTGGTATCATAAACTCCATTGCGACCCAAAAAATAAACACAGTGGCTAAACATCGCCTACCTTTTTACAAAAAAATGAATTTTTAGAGATACCCAATATATTATATTCGGTCTGAATTTGATCGTTGCGTAACATGAGTGATTTACTCATTTTTTTAATCTGTGTAATCTGTGGATCGAAATTTTTTGCTCTTGATTTTTTGTAACGAAAAATCAAGAAGGAACGCAGCTGTCTCGCCTGCAATTTGCCGAAAGGCAAACAAGGCGGTTGCGATATTAAACCTCGCTCATTAGCGGTTGAGTACAACCGCTTGCAGGCGAGACGCCCGCGATCCAGGGATGCAGGCGTTCCGCCTGCGAATCTGAATAAACACCAGGCGAAATGTTTACGATTCTGAAGTGCCTGCGATCCTGAAATGCAGGCGAGACCAACGGATCGCGGGCGTCTCGCCTGCACTTTGCCGAAAGGCAAACAAAAAGGCTGTTGAGATATTAAACCTCGCTCATTAGCGGTTGAGTACAACCGCATGCAGGCGAGACGCCCGCGATCCTGGGATGCAGGCGTTCCGCCTGCGATCCTGAAGGAACCCAGGCGAGATGCCTGCGATCCTAAAATGCTCGCGATCCTGAAATACAGGCGAGATGCCTGCGATTCTTCCAACTTGTCCCATTTGTCCCTAAAAAAATCTTTCTAATCTGCGTAATCTGTGGACAAAAAAATCGATCCACAGATTACACAGATTAGAAAGATTTTTTGGGGGGGATTGACAGGTATTTACATATTCCTAAAATTCCCGAAATTCAAAATTGCGATGCGGCTTGAGTTGAAAGTTGTGTGAGTTACTAAATTTTTATTTTTGCTTGATGGAGTTACAAATGCAACCGAGATTGTTTACGATTGTTTTCGTGTTGGTTTGTTTCGTATTGATTAGAAATGAATTAGTTCATTCTATATTTGCTGAAACGTTTACGGAAGTCTTGGTCAAAACGTAAGTTACCAATCTATCGGCAATATTACGGCAAAATCTCCGTCAATTATAATCACCGCAACTAAAACCGACAAAGGCGCCGGTTCTATTCCAAATGCGACAATTCGTTTAGTCGAAATTCAAACACAAAATATTTATCGTTACGATAAAGACGGGCGTTTGATTGCACAATTTAACGCAAGCGGCGGAAAAACGGAATATACTTTTCGCACTTTAAATTGCGTTTTTTAAAAAATACGCGCAACTATTGAGTATCGAATTTTTTGATCAATAAATTACGTTGTATTTCGCCCCTTTTGGGGCAGTGCGTATCAGCCCGCCGCAACACGGATGGCTGTTACGCACTGCCATTATCAGGGCGAAAAATAATTACAATTAACGTTACAAAAAATCAAATTAAAAAACGTATTTTAAAGTGTGAATAGTATAGTTTACAAATAGAGAAAGATTTTTCTAATACTACAAAATCTAAATTAGCAATCGCAAAGCGGCAAACAATTAGTAAAGAGATTATTTCAATACAGAATTTTCTTGATACGGCAATTGACAAAAGCTGTCTCCAAAATAATCCATTTTTCAACCAAAATACTTTTTATAGCGACCCATTGAAGGAATACGCATGGAAAACTAGCGATAATGATAAATTGAGACATATAAA
>JAISLW010000392.1 GCA_031277105.1 Planctomycetaceae bacterium
TCTAACTCGCGTAATTCCGAACTCGCATTGAAACGCTTGTACTCAATATATGCGTTTTCAACACGCGGATTATCCCGTAATAATAAAGACATCTCTTCCTCGCTTTTTTTATCTGCGTAGTAGAAAAAAATCATCCAACAACGCAAATTGGTTTTTAATTGACTGAACAAACCTACCTTAGCCTCCGCTAACTCCAATACATGCATCTGCATACCTTCGGAAAATATCACATCATGATTGCTAGTCGCACGTAAAAAAAATGAATTGTGAGGACTAATAAGGTTACTAAACAAAATATAAGTTACTAGCGAAATACCTATCACCCTATGCAACAACGTATATGCAACCCCCTCATGCAACTGCGAACTATACGTCCGACTACAATAATAAAGCATACGATCCGTAAAAAAAGAACGCTCGCCAGTCTGAAATTCTACCACAAAAACATTGCCGTCTTCGCTAATCGCCTTAAAATCCAAAATAGAATTCTTATCTACTACAAATGTTTTCGGATTAAATGGATTTTGGACTGTAATTGATTTTATCAACGGTTGACCGTCGTTCTCTAAAACTGAATTGACAAAATCTAATAACAAATATTCATTGCCAAGCGTCGCAAAAAGGAAATGAATAAACGTATCCCGAAACGCAGGAATCAAGCCGCCTTTCATTTGCTCTTTTATATCGGCTATCGATATTATAGGATACATTACCGAAAACGGATTATTGGAATTTTGATCGAAAGTCATACTTTTTTAGGATTTGTAGGAGAATTAATATTGGGGTTAAATTGTGATTATTAAAAACAAACAGATGCAAACAATCATAATCGCAAACAATTATAACTTAATTTATACAAGTTAGTAGGCAGGGATTATTCTTTAAAAAATTGGGCTTTACTTTGTTTTGGATAATTTGTACTATTCGCATGAATGTGGAACTATTTTAAACTGTTCGTACTTGAATTTGCGTTTACCTTTGTTTAGTTAGTTTTAGGGCGGCAGGCTTTGATGTTTTTACATCATTGAATTGCAAGTACGATACGTAATATATTGGATTGAATTATGCGAGTCAATAATTCGGAAGTCAGAATCTAAAAAATAGTTTTATTTTTAATTTATTGTTATCCGACCTAGACGGCAAGTTATTGGGCGAGTGTTGTCGTTCTGGTTTGGTTTGTTGTTTTAGAATTAACTTAAATGAAACGGGATAAAATTAAATGTCAAATATAAAGAAAATTGATCATGTTTTGCGGAGTGTTATCAAGGCGGCAGAGACGTATGGAATTGTTGATGTGGGACCGATTGGGCAGCAGATTTTATTGTTGGGCGATACGTTTTACGGGTATCGTTTTACGGCAAAGGAATTTACCGCTGTTTGGTCGGCGTCGGATCATCAATTGAATGTTTTTGATTGCAATGGCAAGCGGCTTGGTTGTTCTATTTTAGATTCGGCGGGCAATATGATAAATGAAGTTGAGACGTCGATTAGGATAAGCGATAAGAATCAAAATGAACGCAATGCGGCATAAATTATGGACAATCAAGTTGCGTCGAACAACGTTATACGAAATATAGTGAAACCAAGCATTATGTTGTTCTCTAAAAATTCAAAAAATTTTTAACAATAGCAGAGAACACGAAGATTAAAGAACAAGATGGACAAAGTGAAAAAAAATTTTTTTATTTGGAATTTAGAATTAGTAATTGAATTATGAATTTCTAAATTAGGTAAAGTTATTTTTTGTAACAAAAATTGTCCCTCTTGTTTCTAATATTATTCTTTGTCTCGAAAAAATCTTAAATCTGTATCTATCAGTTGATGTTTTTTTCCGTTGTGTTATTATTTTTATCTTGATAATTACAAAAATGTTTTTTGTATATCGAATAAAATACCAGATCGTACTTGAATTTCAGCGATATGAAAGCATAAAATCCAACCGTCCGATACCTAAACAAGAAGCGGCGGTAAACGCAATTCAAATACAACCAGTTTAAAACCCTCCTAGTTAAATAAGGAAAAAATTTATGAAAAATTTAGATGAATTCACCAGTCTGTATCAACTATCTAAAACATTACGATTCGGGTTGATTCCAAAAACGGTTAATAAAGGATCAAACAACGAATCGGACGCAAAATCGGATGCCGGATCAAATACCGGATCAAATGACAAACCATTAGTTGACGCCGACTCTAATTTTTTGGAAAAAATTATTGAGAAGGACAAAGAAATAAAAGCCGCATACGAAGGTCTAAAACCAGTTATGAACAGAATGCACGAAATTGTAATAAACGAAAGTCTAAATTCAGATGAGGCTAAAAAAATTGACTTCTCAACTTATTTTGAAAAATATAAAAATAGAGAAACTCTTTCAACCGAAGAAAATAATTTACGCAAACTCATTGGTAAAACATTCGCAGTCGGCGTGAATCTAATAAGGTCTAAAGCCGGCAATGATAATAAAAATAAACCGATTCTAAAAAAACAAAACATAGAATGTTTAGCCGAAGTAGGAATCCTCAAATATATTGAAAAAAATATTGACGACTTTGTTTGCGAAAAAATAACAGAAAAACAAATAAAGGATTACTTGGAAACATTCAAAGGTTTTTTTACTTATTTTTCAGGTTATAACGAAAATAGAGAAAATTATTATGTTACAGAGAAAGAACAATCAACCGCAATCGCAACAAGAATTGTCCACGAAAATCTGCCAAGATTTTGCGATAATTGTATTCAATTTGAATTTGGCAAAACGCCAAAAAAGAAATCTAACAAAAAAAATAACAACACTGAAGAAATAATCTCAAGAAAAGACGAGTACCTAAGTATGTATAGTTTTGTAAAAAATGCCAATATTGATACAAAAACGAAAGGCAATAAAATCGGCGAAATAACAGAAACGCTAGATGCGAATATGTTTAACATTGGTACATTTTCCGAATGTTTACAACAAGATGATATTGAGAAATACAATGAGATGATTGGTCGTTACAATTTTCTAATCAATCTTTACAATCAGGCAAGAGAAAATGAAAAAGATTTTAAAAAACTAGCGCATTTCAAGACATTGTATAAACAAATAGGCTGCGGCAAAAAAGAGACGCAATTTTTTGCCTTACAATACGATACCAAAGAAGAACAAGACAACGCAACCAAAAATAACGAAACCGAAAATAATATCCCACTCAACCTCCAAGAAACACTGGAAATAATAAATAACTTGGGAGAAAAATATTTTAATGAAAAAGAGGACTCATCTGTTATAGATAATATTCCAAATTTCATTAAATGGTTAAAATTGCGAAAAAACTGGAACGGCATTTATTGGTCGAAAACCGCTGTTGGTATTATCTCAAATAAATATCTATCGAATTGGTACAGTATTCAATACAAACTAGAAAAAAATCTACAAGATAAAAAGAAAAAAGACGACTATAAAGCCGTTGCAACATTCGATAAAAAAAGAGAAAAACAATTTAAATTAAACGACGCTGTTGAATTATCGGGATTATTTGACTTAATTGACGAAAATGATAAATCAAACGGATGGAGTAAAACATTTTTCAAAGAAGCAATTTTAGAAGATGACAACTTGAAAAAAATAATTGATGAAAAACTTGCGCCGAGCCAAAACCTCATCAATTTAATTTGCGCAGATATGGAAACTAATATGCAAAATTTCTTTAGTTTATCCACCGCGATTTTGAGTAGTACGGATTATAAAAATGAAGATAATAAAACGAAAATAAAAGATTGGCTTGATTATGCGGTTACGATTATTAGAACGGTGAAAAATTTTTCTGTTAAGGTTGACAAAATAAAGGGCAATTCTATTGATTCAGAGTTATCTAACGCTCTTGATACTATTCTACAATTACATGGCAACGAGCCAAAATGGTTTAAGTTATATGATATTATCCGAAACTATCTGACAAAAAAACCTCAAGACGACGCTAAAAATAATAAACTTAAACTTAATTTTGGTTGCGGCGTTTTACTTGGCGGTTTTAGCGATGGTCAGGAAATAAATAAGCACGCAGTTATTCTAAAAAATGGTAAAAAATATTATTTGGGGATACTTATAAATCCGTATCTTTTTGATACGGCAAAAGAATCGAATCTGATGTACAAAAATCCAGACGCCAATACGGGCAGGCTTATATTGCGAAACTTGGCTTTTAAGACGCTTGCGGGTAAAGGTTTTGTGAGCGAATATAAAGAAAATTACGGCAGTATTGGTAAACGTAACCCGCAAGAAGCAATCGAAAAATTGCAGGCTTTCATAAAAAAACGTTATGAAAATAAATATCCTTTACTCAAAGAAATTGCAGAAAAAAAATATACGGATAAGAAAGAATTTGATGCGGAAATTAACGAGACATTAAAAAACTGTTATGAATGTAATTTTAAGCCTATAAATTGGCAAGAAGTTTTAAAGGCCGTTTCAAAAGATTACAAAAAAAGTAAATCAGAACTTAAAGAATTGTATTTGTTTGAAATTTATAGTAAAGATTTTTCCGAGAAAAGTAATGGCAAAAAGAATCTACAGACGCTTTATTGGGAACATATTTTTCAAGAAAATAGTACGATACAATTATGCGGCGGAGGTGAAATATTCTTTCGGAAAAAAGCAATAGAACGAAAAATAACACACAAAGCATGTCAACCAATACACAGAAGAAGCGACAACAAAACAGAAAGTATTTTTAAGCACGATATTATTAAAGACAAAAGGTTCACGGAAGACAAATACTTTTTTCATATACCGATAAAAATAAATTATATTGAACCCGACGATAGAAGAATCAATGATAAAATCAATGAAAAAATTAACAATAATTTTGTTACGTCCGACGACGTTCAATTTCTTGGCATAGACAGAGGCGAAAAACATTTAATTTATTTTTCGTTGGTTGACAAAGACGGCAATATTATTGAGCAACGTACTTTAAACGAGGTTAACGGAAAAGACTATTATGCCGCTATTGAGGAGAAGTCTAAAAAACGTCAGGAAGACCGAAAAAATTGGCATGAAATAGGTAATATTAGTAATTTGAAAGACGGATATATTTCAGTTGTGATTCACGATATTATTGCGAAGGCTGCCGATCTCAAAAGTTTCAAACCGACTTTTATTGTTCTTGAAGATTTGAATCAAGGTTTTAAACGAGGGCGGATAAAAATTGAAAAACAAATCTATCAAAAATTTGAATTAGCATTGGCAAAAAAACTCAATTATCTAGTGAATAAAGATATTGAAATAGGCAAAATTGGATCGGTAACTAACGCTTTACAATTAACGCCGCCTTTGCAAAATTATCAAGATATGGAGGGCAAAAAACAATTCGGTATCATGTTATATGTCCGTGCAAATTACACGTCCATAACAGACCCCGCAACAGGATGGCGAAAAACAATCTATCTAAAAACTGGTAACGAAGAATATATCAAAAAACAAATCGTAGATACGTTTTCAGAAATTGGAATTGACGCAAATGGCGATTACTTTTTTGAATATACTACTGACAAAACTAAAAAAACATGGAGATTATGGTCAAGTAAGAATGGAAAATCTTTAGAGCGGTACAGATTTAAAAGAGACAATAGCAGCAAAAATAAAGGTCTGCCAGAACCAATTGATGTAAAAGCTAAATTGGACAAATTATTTGAAAATTTTGACAAGAAAGAATCTTTATTGCAGCAATTAAAAAATGGAGTTGTTCTTTCAAAGATTAATGATAAATATACGGCGTGGGAGACGCTTCGTTTTACGATTGATGTAATTCAACAGATAAGAAATTCAGGCGATCCAGAAAAAGATCAACCAGAAAACTTTTTACATTCGCCCGTAAGAAACGATCAAGGCGAACATTTTTCTTCTCTTGCTTTTATAGATAAAGAAAACTCCGCATTACCTAAAGACGGCGACGCTAATGGCGCTTATAATATTGCGCGCAAGGGAATAATAGTGTACGAACATATAAATCGATGGATAAAAGATAACAAAGATGAAAAGAAATATGACGTAAATTTATATGTTTCTGATGAGGAGTGGGATTTATGGTTATCTGACAGAAAAATATGGACGGAACGACTATCATCTTACGCCGCAAAAAATCAAACCGAAAAACAAACCGAAAAACAAACGGAAAAACAAACTAATACGCAAAATTAGCATGTGGGCAGTTTAAGCTGTTCTTATTTGAATTTGTGTTTATTTGTTGTTTGTCTAGTTATTGGGCGGCGGGGTTTGATGTTTTTATATTTGATGGATTTCCGGTACGATATGTATGTTTAATTTATTGTGGTATTAAACAATTTAACAAGATATTTAATATGTTAAATCATGAAAATAGTCATTTGATATTTATTGAGGCTTGTAATCTTATGCCTGGCGGCGTGAATAGTCCTGCTCGTGCATTTGGCGCAGTTGGCGGCGAGCCGGTGGTGATAGATCGTGGCGAGGGGGCGTATTTGTATGATGTTGACGGCAACAGGTATCTTGATTACGTGCAATCATGGGGACCGATGATACTTGGTCATGCGCATCCGCAAGTCATAGCCGCAATTCAGACTGCGGCGGTAAAAGGCGCTAGTTTTGGCGCTCCGACGTTACTTGAAAATACGCTTGCGAAGATGATTATTGACACGGTGCCGTCGATACAAAAAATCCGTTTTGTCAACTCCGGCACGGAAGCGACGATGAGCGCTATAAGGTTGGCGCGCGGATTCACAAATCGGAAAAAGATTATTAAATTTATTGGAAATTATCATGGTCATGTTGACGCTTTGCTTCTTGCTGCCGGCAGCGCCGCGGCTACGTTAGGGGTTCCTAATTCGCCTGGGATTACCGAAGGCGTCATACAAGATACTATTTTGTTGCCGTACAATAATGTTGAGGCGTTGAAGGATATTTTTCATCGTATGGGCAAGGAGATTGCGGCGGCGATAGTTGAGCCGGTTGCGGGTAATATGGGATGTGTTGTCGGCAGTTCAAATTTTCTTTATGAGTTGCGGCATTTGACGCAAGAGCATGGATCGATTTTGATTTTCGACGAGGTTATGAGTGGTTGGCGAGTAGGCAAAAGTGGCGCCGGCGCAAGATTTAGCGTGTTACCGGATATTACAACATTGGGCAAGGTAATAGGCGGCGGTTTACCGGTTGGGGCATACGGAGGGCGTGCTGACATAATGGACAACGTTATACCGGCAGGTAAAATTTTCCAAGCCGGAACGTTAAGCGGTAATCCGTTGGCAATGGCTGCGGGGATTGCGACGTTGAAAACCTTAAATGAAACTGATCCGTTTGCGGCTTTAGAGAGGAAGGCGGCAATGTTAGCGGAGGGGTTGGAAGACGTAGCGAGGGAGGCAAAGATACCTGTTGTGATTGAGCAAATCGGTTCGATGATGACTTTATTTTTCCTAACGGAAGTTGATAATAAAACGGATCAGTACAGAGTTTCAGGAACAACATTTAACGGCGGAATTGTTGAACGGTCAACAGCGACAAGTTCTACTGGAGGTTGTTATTCAAGTAAAATCACTGATTGGGATTCCGCAGCAAAATGCAACACGAAAAGGTACGCAAATTTTTTCTGGAATATGTTAGAAAGAGGATTCTACTTCCCGTGTAGTCAATTTGAAACTTTCTTCATGTCAACTGCAATTACAGAAAAAGAAATTAAGCAAACCATAAACGCCGCAGAAGAGGTTTTTAAGTTACTGTAGGGAATTTCTAAAAAACAGTTGGGCGTCTCTAAAAATTCATTTGTCAAGGTAGGCGGCGTTTCGCCGCTGCGTTTAATTTTGGGCCGCAATAGAGTTTACGATGCTAATAAATCTTGTTACTTCACGATGTTTAAAATGTATCTATTTTATACGTTATGAATTACTAACTCACGTTACGCAGGCGCTCAAATTCAGTCCTAATATAGTTACTATATTTTGCCTTGTTTCTGCGTATGGTGCGTAACATGAGTGATTATTTTGTTTTTGATGTATAGTTGCCAAAAATATTCGCCCTGATAAGGGCGTAACTTTCATAACCGCAGGTCTGTGACCTGCGGTTAAAAGCCGCACATAATTTCTGCCCTGAAAGGGCAGGACTTTATTGACATTATTTAACGCAAAATGTCCTGCCACTATCGGGGCAGAGTTGGCGACGGTTTTTTTACCGCAGGTCAAAGACCTGCGGTTATGAAAATACCGTCCCTATCGGGACGAAGACAAACCAATCGGGACGAAGACAAAACAACAAAAACATACATTAAATAACTCATGTTACGCAAGCGCGAACAGTTTAAAAAGATTATTTGAAATTTGAAATTAAATTTGAAGAGAACATAGAGAG
>JAISLW010000437.1 GCA_031277105.1 Planctomycetaceae bacterium
CTAAAATAATTATATTTTAGACCTTGCGAATTATTAAAGTTTAATAATCGTTTCACACGTATTGCGATGTTTCGGCGAAACATCGCCTACCTTTTTACAAAAAAATGAATTTTTAGAGATACTCAGTATAAACTGCAATACGATGTTTCGGCGAAATGCCGTTTACCTGAACAAATAAATTTTGTAACCGTTCACGAAAATTTAAGCGACAAGTTTTAGGGGATAGGGAGTAGGGGATAGGGTGTAGTTTTTTAGAAAATTAGATGATTAAGAGAAAAAGTTTTTTGTTATAAAAAATTGTCAGAAGGATCGCGGGCGTCCCGCCTGCGTGCGGTTGTACTCAACCGCCAACGAGCGAGGTTTACATCGCAACAGCCTTTGGGGTTGCCGTGCGGCAAATTGCATCCGAGACGGTTGTGTTCTTTCTCAAGTTTTTTGTTATAAAAAAATTGTCCCACTTGTCCTTCCAAAATTGTCAAAACGTAATTGCTAAAAAATTTTTTATGACTGTTTACTAATTTGTAACCGTTCACGGTATTTTTTTATTATTTAACGTTTTTGCTGAATTATCTTCGTCCCGATAGGGACGGTACTTTCATAACCGCAGGTCTGCGACCTGCGGTAAAAAACCGCCCATACTTGCTGCCCTGAAAGGGCAGGACTTTATTGATTTTTTGTAACGCAAAATGTCCTGCCCCTATCGTGGCAGAGTTTGGTATGGACTTTTAATCGCAGGTCAGAGACCTGCGGTTATAACGATCACTATTAATGGTACCGTCCCTATCGGGACGAAGACAAGTCATTAACCAAATTTAAATAATAAACAAAATATACTACAGAATAGTTACAAATAAATTCAAAAATATAAAATATAAAAAAATACCATGAACAGTTACACTAATTTTTTTTGCAATACCAATAATTCCGAATTCCGAATTCCGAATTTAACAAACCTAATCCATTAACTATTGTGTCTGACAAATTATCATCAATTTTGTGTAAGGACGTTTTATCTGACGATGATTTATTTTTTATTAAATTTCAGGAGTATCGTTGTGCGCTTGTTTCTGGGGGCGTTTATGGTTTAGTTGATTTTTCGGGGATAGGTATTCCGTTTGCTTCTTCTGTTGAGGTTTCTAGGATATTTGGCGATTCGCGGATATTGTTTAATAGTTTTGGCGTTTATCATGATTTGTATTCTGATAAATTTATAATTAGTTTTGGCGGTACGGTTCCTTGTAATTTTAGCGATTGGCGTACTAATTTTAATCAATTTTTTGGCAAGAGCGCCGCGGGTTATGTTTTTGGTATAGATTTGGTTGGCAAGATAAGCGCCGAGTATTTGGATCGTGTAATAGTTACGGGTCATTCTCTTGGCGGCGGTATAGCGACGGCGGCGGCGGTATCGCGTTGTTTGTGTTGTTATGCGTTTAATCCTCCGGCGATTCATTTGAATACTTTGCGTCAATTTGAGCCGTTGGATTATGAAATGATAAACAAGCGTGTAACTCGGTTTGTTGTTGCCGGCGAGATTCTTGATTTGGTAAATAAAACTGCGGGTATAAGATGTCGTAGAATTGGCGAAAAGCGTCAACTTTATGGTAGTTGGCGTTTACCGAATTTGCTTGGATTATTTTTGGGGCGGCGGTTATTTGCCAAGATCATTCCGAATCCGTTAATTCTGTTAGCGGGAACGATAGGTCTTCCGTTGTTGGAGAAAAGTATTGTATTGCATGGTATGGAAGAAGTTTTTTGCGGATTGAAAAAATATCTGAAAACTAAATAGAGATAATTTTTTGTAACCTTTCATAAAAATCTAAGCGACAAATTTTAGGGAATAGGGTGTAGGTGGTAGTGGATAGTTTTTTAAAATTAGATGATTTAGAGAAAAAGTTTTTTGTTACAAAAAATCGTCAGAAGGATCGCAACCGTTTCGGTTGCACGCTGAACGCAAGCGTTCCGAATGACGGATATAGGATCCGTCATTCGAAAATTAGGAATTTAGAGAGATAGTTTTTTTGTTACAAGTAAGGAATTGTTCATCTTGTCCCGAATAAAAAGAAAACTGGTAGGAAAAATTAGAATCAAAATTTACCTCGCAAATCCTAAACTGTTCACACTTGAATTTACGTTTACCGTCGCCTGCCTAATATCGGACGACAGGTTTTAACGCTTTTACATTGATGAAATTCAAGTACGAACAGATAAAAACAAAATCTTTAATTCCGCATTCCGTATTTTAAAGAATCCCTAATTCGTGTTCGATTTTATCAATTTTTTCTATTCTTTTTTCATGCCTTCCTCCGTCAAAAGGCGTTTTAATCCAGATTTCAATAATACGAAAAATCATATCTTCACTCAACATTTCACCCGATAAACACAATATATTCAAATCATTGTGCCTCCGGCTTAATTCCGCTTGCAACTCGTCGATAATCGGCGCCGACCGCACTCCCGCAAACTTGTTCGCAGTAATACACATTCCTATACCCGTCCCACAAATCAAAATACCGCGATCAACAGCGCCGGAACTAACCAACTCCGCCACTTCCGCCGCAATATCAGGATAATCAGCCGCTTCACGACTGTCTATCGACGGACCATACTCAAACACATCATGACCTTCTCGATGCAACGCCTCCGCTATCTTAATACGAATAGCCACACCATGATGATCACTGCCTATCGCTATTTTTAAAAACATTAAGATTATATTAAAAAACTAATTATAAATTTAAAATAATCTGCCCAAATCTACGGATCGTTAAAAATAGTCCCGCAGATTAGAAAGATTACAAAGATTATTTTCAAAAAATAATTCCGAAATCCGAATTATACGTATTGTATTTTAGACGTATTATATTTGAAATTCATCGACGTAAGCGCCCCAATTTGCCGCCCGATAGTTAGGCTTGCGACGTTAAACGCAAATTCAATTACGAACAATTTAACAATCCGATTTCTGAAATTCTTCTTTCCCGTTTATTTATCCCATTCTTTCCATAGTTTATTTAATTCTGCATTTTCTGGCGTTCCGGTAAATGCGATTACGCAATATTTTAATTTTAATTTTTCGCCTTTTTCCAATGTGAGATTTTCATTTTCTGTAAAAAAATTCATTGGGAACGGCGAACAATTTCCATAGTCTCTCGTGAACCATTTACAATTTTCAAATTTTTTATGCGGCGCTTGCGAAGGACAAAAAACAGCAATTCCCTCGACGATTTCTAATCCTCGCCGCTTCCCATAAAAAGCCATCCAATTCGCAGGTTTGCCAAACGTTGCCTTTCCACCGCTATCGTCATTTGAACTAACTAAATTGCCGCCGCCTACAGGCGAAATATCATGCGAACAACGAACTCCAAATAAACCGTGATTCGTTTTGCCAAAAACTACTTTATCCGCCAATGCTTCCAGATTGATTTGCGCTTCGATTGCGTAGCGATTTTCGTCGATTAATTTTATTGTGAAGTGTCTTTCGTCTTTTAGAATTGGCGGTTTATTTGGTTGTTCCCAAGAACATTCGTCGATTATTTCAATTTGTTTTTCGTTGACTTTGTATTTTCCGTTTTCGTCTTTTGCGAAAGTTGGACCTTGCGATATGATTTGTCCTTTTGCGAGTTCGTTTTGCCAGTAATTTCCTCCGCTGACGTTATCGGCGCCAAAAAACACAGAACGATGATGCGGCCAAGGTCGTCCCGATTCCGTAGTCAACGATAACCCGCTTTGCGGTCCGGCAACCGGATAGAAAAACGGATATTTTTGCGTTTTATGTGCGCGATAAGAAGTCAAAATATTGTTTTGGCTATCTCTTATCCAGAGTTGGTATAGTTGGTGTTTTCCGTTTTCGGTATCAGGATAAGCCGTCAACCCCTTAACCGGCAATTCGCCGCCGTTGCCAATATAACGCGGCGGCTTATCTTGAGCCAATAAATTATCAAACGTAATTCCAGAAGCTGTTATAAGTAAAGTAGCGTTGAGAAAATCGCGTCGATTCATTTTGATTCTCCTATTTCAAATTTAATTGAAGTTATTTTTCGCTTAATATTGCGGACAAAATTATAAACTGTTCTTACTTGAATTTTCGTTTATCGTTGACTGACTCTGACGGACTAGGTATCTGACGACAGGTTTTTATACTTTTAAATTGCTGCATTTTAAGTACGAACAACATACGCCAATGAATTTCAAAGACGACTACTTATATTTGATCCGCAACCACAATAAAACGCAAAATTGTATCAGACGCCGCTAATAATGGAATTAGGGGTGAATCTTTTTAAACTGTTCGCACTTTAATTTGCGATTGACCTTCGCCTGCATGGTTTGCGGACGACAGGCTTTGACGCTTTTAAATCTGTGAATTTCAAGTACAATACGTATGATTTAATTCCGAACTTAAATAAACGCATTGCGTTTATTTTATGGAAATATTAAAATGTTGGGGCTATTGTGGACGTTGGCGTTTAGTTTAATTACGTTTAATTGTTAATTGGTTCATAATTATTTGGAGATTAATTT
>JAISLW010000469.1 GCA_031277105.1 Planctomycetaceae bacterium
GAGAAGGTCAATCCCGATTCAATTGACCAAACAATAATGAAAATATTTAATTCAAACGTTGCTTGGAAGTATCGTTTTATGGTTTTTAGTTATACAATACTTGCCAAACATCAAACCAATGGCGAAAATGTATATACGAATAAAGATGCAAATTACATCAACATTATTAATTACGACAACTTTTTTTACAATGAGATTTAAAATGAGTTTATACGATCATTCAAATTAGCGTTCTCAGTAAAAGTCATAAAACATATAACAACAAACTTACAAAAATAAAAAAAAACAATCTAAAAAATATCCGTGAACAGTTACAAAAATTTTAAGTAAAAAATATTAGTTTTTGATCTCTATGAATTGCATTGCCATATTTAATTGCTTTTTTTTCATCGGTCTCAAAAATTAAAACACTATCTCTGCCGCCAAATTGTTTGGCAAAAATTGCGTCTATTTTTGTTGTCAGTGTTTCTTGTATCCTCTTTGTGTTGTTAATCTCAAAAACAGAATATTGCAAACGAATGCCGCCGCGCTTAATCAACATTTTAGCAAAACGCCGCCGTAACTTATTGTCCGAAATATCATAACTTACTACTAACATCACTCAATATATTAAATTATTGGGAGTTTAAAATGCCCACGGAAATTTGTTTATCAAATTACGTTTTGGCAAATTTTTGAGGGACAAGTAAAACATGAGGGACAAATGAGACAATTTTTTTATAACAAAAAACGTTTTTTTTAAATCACAAATTCTAATTTTAAAAAATTATCCCTTATCCCCTACACCCTACCACTTAAAACTCTACTCCTATATACTGCTCGTACTTGAAATTCAGCGATTAAAAAGCGTAAAAGCCTGCCGTCCGATAGCTAGGCAGGCGGCGGTAAACGCAAACTCAATTGCGAACAGTTTAAAATTTCGTGAACGGTACAAGGTTACAAATTTTTATTCTCTGTAAACTCTACGTTCTCTGTGTTTAAATCAAAAATCTGGGGTATTGTGCGGTTTCTTTTTGTTGCATGAAGCATCGATAATAATCTTGCATGTATTTGAAAATTGTCGCCTTTTCTTCAATCAAAACCTCATAGAACATTTTTGTATAATCGCTGTTTTTATTCGCTTTTAACAGATACTCATTTTTACGCAACTCAAAATCTTCAATCTTACACCTGCCAAGATTAAACGCTTTTCGCACCTGCCGGTCAACTAAACAACGAAACGGCTCGACTAAATCGCATATCAACGATTTTCGCTTAAACCAAAGTTGATGATAAACGCCGCGATAAGGATCAAAACCAAACAAACGCACAAACGCCTCAATATAATTAAACAATATCGTATAACCAATATCTAACGTCGAATTGATCGCATCAGTTTTGGTTCGCGGAAAACGCCCCTTCCAATCAAATGCGTCAAAATAAACCGAAAAAAACCTCGACGCTACATTGCCCTCAATACCCATCACCGAATCATAATCCAAAACATCCGGCAACGAAGTTAATAATTTTTTACATTGTTCTATTACAGATTGAATATTATCATTTTTTGAACGTATCTTTTCTAAAAGACTAATTTGATTCTGAATTTTATTTTCAACTAGAATTTTTGGTATCTGCAAATTTCCCTTGCAATATTCGTATTGTTTTTTTCGTAACAAAAAATTAGCCTCAGCCGTAATCGAAAAGAAAAATACAGGTCGAAAATTAGATTTCATCACAACGACCGGAATTCCGTATTGAGTACATTTCTCAATTAAAGGCGTTGTAATACTGGTATGTCCGATTATAAAAAGCGCCAGTATTTTTTGAAACGGTAATTTAGTCAACGTCTGTTGCGTTTTCGTATCTTCTAACATTAACTCGCCTTGAGTTACCCTCAATGCGCGATGTTCAAGACTATTCACAACAAAAATTGACCGGTACTCAATATCTTTATGTGTAAACATTTGTTACCTCAGTTTTATCGCAAAGATTACAGTAAATGCAATGCGTGCATTTATTCATGTTTAAAATAATATTTGTTTCAGGATCAAACGCTTTAAATTCTTCGATAAAATTTACCAACTCTTTTTTACATTCGCTATCTGGAATTGTTACAGGAAACTTTTTATTGTTAGCAATCGCATAAAAAGCCAACTCGTCGACTTCGTATCCCATCTCTATCATACAAAAATATTGCGCCCATAGTTGATAAATTTGACCTTGATAAATTGCCTTAAGTTGATATTTCCGTTCAATTAGCAATTTCTCTTTACCTTTGTAAATATCTATCTTGCCCGCTATACCTAGTTCGTTACAAAAAACCGATAAACCGCTAATCTCATCTTTCATGCTGCTGTAAGTTTTATTGTCAATCGTTCCATGCACCGCTTTACCGCGCGTTTGCGGAACCGCATGAACTAATTCCTCTTCTCCGCCCATATAAACATTGTGCAAATAAATCGAATACGGACAAAAAATAAAATCATTCAACGTCGATATAGCAATATAATCATACATTTATTCGTAATTATTCGGTTAAATTGTTAAACTGTTCTATACGCCATTTATTTTTTTGAGCAAAATTATGTTTATTTGTAACCACGAAGTGGAGAAAATTATTACAAATTATCGTTACAAAAAATAAAAACATATTTTAAACTGTTCGCACTTTAATTTGCGGTTTACCTTCGCCTGCCTAGATTTCAGACGGCAGGCTTTGACGCTTTAAATCGCTAAATTTCAAGTACGATCTGTATAAATATATCAGTACTATATAATAGTATATTAATTTGCGGGCGGCTCTAAAAATTTGAATTATTTTAAGAAATTTTCACGTTGTGAATTTTGTAATTTCTACGGCGGTAAACGCAAATTAAAGTAAGAACATTTTAGGGAAATTCTATACAGCTCGTACTTGAATTTCATTGATTTAAAAGCGTCAGAGCCTGCCGTCCGAAAGCTAGGCAGGCGAAGGTAAACGAAAACTCAAGTGCGAACAATTTAAAAACTTATTTTGTTGCCTTGCACGGAAATTATCGAAGCGTAGAGTTTTAAGGGGTAGATTTATTGTTACGAAAATTGTCCCGATACGCCGATACGCCATATCGCCAAAATCTATCGCTTAAATTTCCGTGAACGTTTACCGAGAGACAGTATGGACAAAAGAGATAATTTTCGTTACAAAAAATCATCGGCAGCAACGCAAGAGAGACGGTTGCGTTTCTATTGGTAATTTTTTGTTAAGGAAATTTTTATTTTCCTAAAATTTTTTGCGATGCTTTTATTGCTTCTTTTATGAACAGATCATCTTGCGATGTTGATATTGCGCTGACGTTTACGGGTATTTGTAATTTTCCGTCAATTAATTTTGCGACTGAAATACGTTGTTCTGATTCTACGACTATATCTGGCATTACACCGACTCCGCTATACGCTACGCCTTGCGGTGAAAAGAATTTTTCGACTGTAATTCTTAATCCTGCTCTTGCATTTGGATTGTTTCCGTTTATAGGTAAAATTGCCTGAATAGTTCCTTTTCCATAAGTTCGCCTTCCTACAAGCAATCCCCTTTTGTGATCTTTTATAGCGCCGGCGACAATCTCCGAAGCGCTAGCGCTCGCTTCATCTATCAACAAAATCAACGGCGTTGCAAATGTATTGACATTTGTCGCATGATACGGCGTTTCTACGGTTCCTTGTCGTCCGCGCGTTCTTACAATTACGCCGTTGTTTATAAATAGATTTGCGACGTCGACGCCTACTTGAAATAAACCGCCTGGATTATGACGCAGGTCAAGCACCAGACAACGCATTCCGCGCGACTCTAATTCCACAACCGCCCGCCGCATTTCATCAATCGTCCGCGTCTGAAATCCAGTCAACTTGATATAACCGACTTCGCTATTTAGCATCCTTAACTCTTCCACACTCGGCACCTCAATACGCCGCCGCAACACCTTTACATTACGAACCGGCATACCTGGCGTCTGAACCGTCAATTCCGTAAACGTGTCCTCTAGACCTTGCAAAAGATTAGCCGCGACGTCAGTGTCCTTGCCCCGCGTTGAAATTCCATCAACCGAAATAATCCTATCGCCATTAAGCAAACCCGCCTCCTTCGCAGGACTGCCATGTATTACGCGAACTATCATCAACGACTCACGATCCGATTTCAACTCTACGCCAAGTCCGACAAAATTACCCAAAATCATCGAATGCGTATCCTGATGCTGATTCGGCGTCAAATAAGTCGTATAAGGATCAAGCGAATTCGCAATACCACAAGTAAACTCCATCAAAAAAATCACCGGATTTAAATTTATCTGTTGCAAACTTATCTCCGCCAGACGCAATACGCCGTTCTTAAGATCGTCGCGATTACTAATCTCCCAACCGTCCGCAGTTTTACGCAACAACGCAACACAAACGTCTATCTTGTCCGGCGAAATTGATAAATTTGACTTCGACCTAAATTTCACATCGTCAAGCGCAATCAAAACGTCGCATAAGCCATTGCGAAAAAGTTTATCCCAATTAGGCGCTTCCGCATAATTAGAATGAATACGCGAAATTATCTCCTCATACAACGAAAGCGAATCCACAAACGACGCCGCCTTGATACAATTTATATAACTAACATCCTCGCAACGCCGCCGAATATCATAATGAAATCGCGCAATTAAAAAACGTTCCAATAACTGATTATTGTTACGATAAATCTGCAAACCGCCCTCATAATGCGTCAACGCATCAGCCCAACGACTCTCCCGCTCAAGAACCTCGCCGTTGCGAAGTATCGTCTCCAACTTCTCCGCATTCGCAGGAACAGGCAACGGCAACGGATTACGAAATTTAGGACGCAACTCCGGATGCAATACCGGAACAGGCGCATATAACGGTAAAGGCGTTAAATGTTGAGAAGAAGACGACGCGCCGCTTTCAGAAGGCAATGATAAATTTTGAAGCGGTTGCGATTTCTGCAACGGCACATAGATTTTGTCTTCCGTTATCTGCGGCAAAGGTACAACTTTATCAGACAAATTAGACGAACTCGACGAACTCGACGAATTAGCGTAAGGCGATTGATTAGATTGGGGGAATTTGTTGAAGTTAAAATTTTGCGGCGCCGAAATCTGGTTAGACAACTGTTGATTGGGCAAGGACTCTTGAGAAATTACCGGCGGCGTAAAACGTAACGTCTGCGCAAATATTACCGGAACAACGATAAATATCGTAACAATAATTACGCAACAACCGATAAATATACGGTTGAAATACGAAAAAATGTTTGTCAGGGAGGATGCGCTTTTCATTGGATTAGTAGCGGCGTTACCGCAGAGTTCTGGTTGTCATGCTCTATCTTTTTTTGTCAAAATATATACAAATCACATTAAATTTACCAACTCAAAAACACAAAAAAATTAATCTCCGCAAAAAATAAATACAGAAATTAATCAATCAAAAATTAAACGTGATTTGTCTAAAATTGTAACGAACATGAATTGAATGGGGGGGATGGAA
>JAISLW010000507.1 GCA_031277105.1 Planctomycetaceae bacterium
AACTGGTTTTATTGGACGGCAAAAACCGGAAACGACCCGTATTCCGTCGCCGAACCCGAATATACGTTGCGGCTGATTATTCGGCTTATGCTTTGTTTTTTTCTTCGCGAAAAAGAAATCACACCAACCGAAACGCTTTTGCCAAAAGAATTATTCGATGAAAATTGGATCAACGAAAATTTGAAAGAGAACGAAGGATACAGATATTACAACGTAATTATTCGCAATCTGTTTTTTAATTGTCTCAATAAGTCAATGAAAGAACGCAAAAATTTTGAATATGTTGAACTCATAAAAAATACCGCCAAAGTTAAAGAACTATTTCGTAAAATTCCATTTCTCAACGGCGGCTTGTTCAACAAATTATCCGGCGATGATTTTGCGTTGGATAATTATCATTTTTTTGCCGAAAAACATATCGAACATATTCAAGAACTCGACGGTAATTTTGAAGTCGAAGGAATTGTCCGCTTGCTATCGAAATATAAATATAAATTGACGTTGGATAATTTAATCGACCAGTCTGAATATGCGACGACAATAGACCCTGAATTTATTGGTAAAGTTTTTGAAAGTTTGTTAGCGTGCATCGACGCCGATAGCAAAGAAAACCGGCGTAAAATTACCGGCAGCTTTTATACGCCGCATGAAATCGTAGATTACATGGTCAACGAATCGCTAGACGCTTATTTACAAAATAATTTACAAGGCAACGCCGATTTATTGCAATGTAAAATTCTTGATCTTGCCTGCGGTAGCGGCGCGTTTCCTTACGGCGTGTTGACTAATATTATGAATCGTATTGATCCTGATAAAAAATTTACGGCTGCGGAACGTTATCGTAAGAAATTAGAGGTCATGCAAAACGTGATTTACGGCGTTGACATACAACCAATGGCTGTCCAAATTGCGGCGTTGCGTTTGTTTCTGGCGCTGGTTCAAGATATAAAACCCGATAAAAATAAAGACAATTACGGAGTTGAACCGTTGCCGAATTTGGAAACTAAATTTATTTGCGCCGATGCGATTATTAGTTTACGCAACAGAGGACAACTATATTTGCAATCGCCGCAAGTTAAAGCGACGCTAAAATTACTCGCCGATACGCGCCGCCAACATTTCATGGCAAACGCAATAGACGAAAAAGAACGATTGCAAAAATACGATGAAACAACGCGTAATAATTTAATCAAATTATTAGAATTGGATAACGAATTTTCAGACCAGACTGTCGAGTTATTAGCCCAATGGAATCCTTACGATCAAAATTCAATCGCCGAATTTTTTGATTCCCAATGGATGTTCGGCGTTGAATATTTTGATATTGTAATTGGCAATCCGCCTTACAACGTTCTCGACGACAAAATTCCAAAAAAAACAGAGTACGAAAAAATTTATACGAACTTGAAAAGCGGACGAATGAATATTTACCAATGTTTTTTTGGCAAAGGAACAGAGTTACTAAAAGACAATGGCACGCTTGCGTTTATTCATCCTAAAACGTTGCTCGGCGATGCGTATTTTGCGGCGACAAGAAAATTTTTGCTAAAAGAATATCCGGCGTTCACGATTGTTAATATTATTGCCGAAAGAGGCGTTTTTAGTTCCGTTATTCAATCGGTTGTTATTTCGCAATGGAATAAAGCCGCCGAAACAACTGCTGATTGTAGGATTGGCGAGGTTGCTAAAAAAGACGATTTGAATAATGTATCATATCTGCTCAAACCGAAATCAGAACTAATTACAAAACACGGAACGCTACTCGCCAGCTGTCATATTGAAACATATAAAATTGATAAAAAAATTAACAAAGTAAAAAGTTTGCCGTTAAATTTTGTAACTGGCAACGCCGAATGGAACAAAATTAAAAAACATCTTTCCGCAAAACCATCGGCAAACTCAAAACAATTTATCTACGGCGAAAATATACAACGCTATCGTTTTTCACCGCCAAGTCAAAGAGTAGAAACAACGTTTATCGACGGCAATGTAAACGTTACAATACTACAAAATTTAGCAATATTGACGCAGCGGACTGTCAATGTCGCTTTGCGCCGTCGGATTATTGCGGCGTTTATTGATCCGAATGATTTTGATTATCCGGTTGTTTGTGAAAACAGTACGAATGTTTTTGTCTGCGAGAACAAAGATACGGCGTTATACATTTTGGGGATACTTAATTCGCGGTTAATGGATTTTTATTTTCGACAACACAACAGTAACACGCACGTTTCTTCGCGCGAGTTGAATCGTTTGCCGGTCATAAATATTTCGCCAAAAGAACGGCAACCGTTAATAAAATTAGTAAAACGCCGTTTAACCGGAATAAACGTTGATGATCAAATTGACGAATTAGTTTATGATTTATACGCCTTAACAAAAGGCGAACGAAAATTTATCACGATGTTTTTTAATTAAAGGGAATAGTTTTTTATACTGCTCGTACTTGAAATTCAGCGATTTAAAAGCGTCAAAGCCTGACATCCGATAAATAGACAACGGCGGTAAACGCAAATTTAAGCGCTAGCAGTTTAAATATAATATGCTAATCTGTGGATTCCTTTTAACTCAAATAATTTTTACAAAAAAAATAAAATGAAGCTTTACGCATTTACTACGCCAGGTATTCCTGAAAACGCCGGTTATCTCAAGATTGGAGAGACTAATGGCGATGTTGATAAACGGATCAAAGAACAAGGGCATACGTTGAATACGCCGGTTGTTAAGGTTTGGGAAGACGCTGTTATTACTGATCGCTCGCATATCGATAAACGCATTCATCAATATTTGCGACAACAAGGATTTCATAACCCGAAATATCCCGATACAGGCGAATATACCGAACTCGTTAAATGCACAATTGACGATCTCAAAAAAACTTTTGAAATCGTTAAAAAACAAATCTACAACGAAGAACAACAACGCGAAGAAGTCGGAAAACAATTTTATCTCGAAATCCGAAACTGGTTTTATTGGACGGCAAAAACCGGAAACGACCCGTATTCCGTCGCCGAACCCGAATATACGTTGCGGCTGATTATTCGGCTTATGCTTTGTTTTTTTCTTCGCGAAAAAGAAAT
>JAISLW010000519.1 GCA_031277105.1 Planctomycetaceae bacterium
GCTAGCGTTTGCCAAAGCGGCGAGGAAATTGTCTGTCTATTTATAGAGATATTCTTAAAACAAAAAATCTGTTGCGATATAAACTCGATCAACGGCGGTTGAGATATAAACGTCTCTCAGCGGCGGTTGAGGACAACCGCTTGCAGGCGAGACGCCCGCGATCCTGGGATGCAGGCGTTCCGCCTGCGAATCTGAATGAACACATGTGAAAAGCCTGCGATCCTAAAATACAGGTAAGACCAACGGATCGCGGGCGTCTCGCCTGCACTTTGCCGCAAGGCAAACAAAAAAGCGGTTGAGATATAAACGTCTCTCATTAGCGGTTGAGTACAACCGCATGCAGGCGAGACGCCCGCGATCCTGGGATGCAGGCGTTCCGCCTGCGAATCTGAAAGATCACAGGCGAAATGCCTGCGATCCTGAAATGCAGGCATTTCGCCTGCGATCCTGCAGACGGCGATTTTTTGTTACAAAAAATTGTCCCTCTTGTCCCTTTTGTCTCTCCAGTCCCTCTTGTTCCTTAAAATCGCCAATACATAATTTGCTAAATAAAATTTCATGAACAATTACGCGTTTTAAAAAATTCCCTGAATTTATTTTATTATTTTGCTCTTGACCTGATTTTGAATAATTCTTATTATTCGTTTTGACGAATGACGGATTGCCGAATTTTAGAGTATGAATTTATGTTATACCACTCGTACTTGAAATTCATCAATATAAAAACGTAAAAAACTGCCCACGAAATCTAGGCAGACGAAAAGTAAACACAAATTCATTTGTGAATAAGTTAAATAATTATCAAAATTATTTTAAGAATAATGATTTCTTTTAAATTAAAATTTATTATTTCATTTGTAATCGTATTTATTGTTGTTGCGGTTTTAATAACACTCGCAACAGCACAAAATCCCCGTTTGCAAAGAATTATTGAAGAATACAAAGTTAATAATCCCGACAAAATAAAACTAAACAAAAACACAAACACAAACCAAAATTTAAATTTTAACTTAAATACAAATAACATTACAACAAATACACTCCCAAACAACTTGCCACCATACTCAACAACACAACAACCAATTATCACTAATCCAAATCATAATCATAATCTAAACCCAAACCTAAATCCGAATCAGAACACTAATTTTAACCCTAATTTGAATCAGAATTTGAATCAGAACCCAAACCTGAATCCAAATTTGAATCCAAATTTGAATCCAAACCTGAATCCGCATCCTAACTTAAACGCAACACAAACATATAATCCAGAATTGCCGTCAAGGATTGCGTCTAATTCAGCAATTGATTCTGCAATTAACGCTAATTCAAAACAAATTGCCAAAGCATATATTGGCGACCCTCGCGATCCGCTTAACCTTAATTTTGATCCTGCTTGGATAAATTCACCTTTTCGTAAACCGTTGCCTTGCGACGAGATGTTGACCGATACGCGGATCAACGACATATTTTTTGTCAACTCCCTTACAGGTTGGACTGCCGGAGATCGCGGCACAGTTTGGCACACAAACGACGGCGGCAAGTCTTGGCAATTACAACAAACGCCCGTTTCATGTTCGCTTAAAAGTATCTGGTTTATAAACGAAAATCAAGGAATCATTGTCGGCGGTTACAGATTTCCACATACTTCACAGAGCAAAGGACTAATTTTCGTAACATTCAACGGCGGCAAAAACTGGAATACACAAACAATCGACGGCACGCCGTTTTTCCATCGCATCAAAATGTTCGATCACTTGCGCGGCATAATTGCCGGAGAATCTTCTGAACATTGCCCCTCCGGTCTCTTCATAACAAAAGACGGCGGTCGAACTTGGTCGCCGCACCAAATAGATAAAACAAACGGATGGCTCTACGCCGATTTTATCGATGAAAAAAACGGTATCGGAATCAATACGCAAAACAAAATTTATCCCACAAATTTCAACTCAAAAATAAATTTACCGCAAAAATATTCCCAAAATAACACTCAATTCAATTACGTCAAATTTACAAACATAACCTCTACTACATCAACTTCGCCTAACTCTACTTCATCTAACTTGAATACGAATACGCCTGGCGCCGGTGGCATTTCTAATATTAACGCCGCTGCGAAATCTCAAATTAACGGTTGGATAATTGGTAATAGTTGCACTATTTTGACCTCGCCCGATAACGGGATAAATTGGAATACCATCGATGGTAAATTGCCCGTTGGCGACGCTGAAAATAATCTCAACTTAAACGCTATCGAAATCGCCGGAAATAATATTTGGGTCGCCGGAAGTCCGGGAACTTTTATTTACCATTCAAACGATACAGGCAAAACATGGAAAGCATCGCCAAGCGGCGTCAACACAACTATACGCAAAATATTTTTCACCGATAACCTCAACGGTTGGGCGGCAGGCGATCTCGGAACAATATTAGCAACAACAGACGGCGGCAAAACTTGGACAATACAACGCTACGGCGCAAAACGACTCGCAACACTCGGCGTTTTCGGAAAAAAATCTGACAAAATACCGTTTGAAGTTTTCGCTCATCTTTGCGGCAATCAAGGTTATACCGGCGGCTCGCTGTTTGTTTTTCGCGAAAACGAACGATACGATAATTCCAAGCATGTTGAGAGGGCGATTGGAATTGATACGGCGCATGAGGCGATGTTGCGAGTCGGCGTAAGCGCTACGTTTGAGTTGACCGATTTGCAAACGCCGCCTAGCGAAATTCAAACTAATTATGAAAAATTAATTGAACAAATCAAAGAAAACACAAACGGCGGCGGCACGGAAACAATCAGAAAAAATCTGGTTTGCGCAATTAGGCAATGGCGACCTGACGTGATTATCGGCACGAATATTAGCGGCGTAAAAAATCCCGTCCGCGAATTAGTTTTGCGTGAAATATTGGAAGCGGTAACATTGGCGGCTGATGCGGCGGCGTATCCAGAGCAGATTTCACAACTCGGTTTAGCGGCATGGCAAGTTAAGAAGGTTCATTTTGCGTTGTTGGATGAAGTAGCGGGCGGCGTCAATGGAGGTATCGCAGGCGAGATAAATATACGGACAACAGAACCGCTGGTAAGATTAGGTTGTTCGCTAGACGAAGCGGCTTATATTTCGCACGGGCTTGTCGAAGGCGAATGGTGGGCGAAACCTGTTATGCTCGGCTTCACAACCGCACTCGACAAAATGCCCGCAAACGGAAACAAAGATTTATTTGCAGGAATTGAAGTACAAACCGGAGATGCAAAACGATTGACAACAATTGATTATTCGGCAGATTGGGTTGAGGTATCGCGACGAATTAAAAAACGTCAATACACAAATAAAATTATTCGCGACATGATAAAAAACGCAAACGCAAAAGGTAAAACGCCAAGTGAAATACGGATTGTTGCACATGCCGAAGAGTTGACGCGGAAAATAGATCGGGATTGCGCCGTTCAGACGTTGCTGGAAATGGGACGGCGTTATCACGCTATCGGCGATATTGAATCGGCGGCAGAAGCATACAATATCATCGTCGGACAATATGCCGCTCATCCGCTTGCAAGACAAGCAATGTTGTGGACGGCTCAATATTATGCGACGGAAGAAACCGTTTGGAGGGAGTTCTTGAAAGACCAAACAAACGCTTTGTCCCAGTTGCGAACTAATTACAATAATAATACGGAATCTTTACACAACAGAACAAATAATCTTGCATACAATAATTCAAGTAATAATTCAAATAATAATTCAGTCAATAGCGCCGCTAATAATTTTGCAAATAAAATTACAGATAATTTTACCGGTAATTTTCGTTACAATAATTCTGGCGGCGATATAATTCCCGCTTCGGCAACAGCGGCGGCTGGCGGTTTGTCTTCTGATAATTCTGTTAATATTGCGGGCAATATCAACGGCGGCGGAGTCAACGGCGGTAATATTGCGGGTGTTGAGTTTAGGGAAGTTTTGAAGCGGTTATTTGAGTTAAGGCTTGACAAGGGGCTAGAATTTTCTGAGTATTTGCGGCGTAATTTTCCTGATCTTGCGGATGATGCGAGGGTACGATTTTCGTGGGCGGCGATGTTGCGGCGGCGTGGTTTCGGACGAGATACGGCGCGATATTATCAGATTCGCGGCAGTGAAAATTACGACGATGTTTGGGGAATGCGCGCAAGGGCAGAGTGTAAATTGTGGAGTGTGTTAAGTAACGCCGATGATGATTTTGCCGGAAAAAATATCGCCGGAAAAAATGTTGATGGAAAAAATATTGACGGAAAAAATAACGGTCAAAATAATGTTGACCAAGATAGGGCGGTGCAAGAGGAGGATTTATTATTGCCGACTGTGGTTGCTGTTTTTACGCCTAATATTCCGTTTCTGGACGGCGAATTTGACAACAATCCTGATCGCGAATTATTAACATGGGCGAAGAGCAAGTTATATTCTTTAACGCCGGAGCGTCGTCGATATAGGTTAAGTGAAATTATTGGAGGTAGGAGTTCGGGTGAAGGTTGTGAGCGGGAGCGGGATTTAATTGAGAGGTCAAAAAATTTCGGGACGAAGGCGATGTTTATGTATGATGCGCATCATTTATATATTGGGGTGCGGTGTCCGAAGGTTGCGGGTTTTACGTATCCGGCGTTACCGGAGCGGGCGAGGGTTAGGGATTCGGATATTGCGGATCAGGACAGGGTGGAAATATTGATAGATGTGGATCGTGATTATAGCGCTTTTTATTCGTGGATGGTTGATTCGCGGGGGTGGGCGGTGGATTCTTATTTCGGCGATAAAACGTGGAATTCGGATTGTTATATTGCAAGAAAGGAGGATAAGGATGCGTGGTATATTGAGATGGCGATTTCGTTAGACGTGTTGGCGCCGGAGCTGCCGGTAGAAAAAAAAGTGTGGGGTATCGGAATAAGGCGAATCGTGCCAGGCGAAGGAATTGAATGCTGGAACGCCGAAAACTCCTTCAATCTAAACGAAGGAATCGGATTACTAATATTCGGAAATTAGTTGATAGAGTGTAGGATGTAGATTTATTGTTACGAAAATTGTCCCATTGTTTTGTTACAAAAAATTGCGGTTCGCAACCGTCTCGGTTACAAGTTGCCAACGACTACCGATAAAACAGTTGCTACAAAAAACATAATTCCTAACTTCTAATAAAAAAACTATTCCCCTATTTATTACTCCCTAATTCCTATTCCTATTCTTCTTTTTGTAATTCTTTTTCGATGACTCTAATTGATTCCCATTTTTTGCTGATGAATCTCAATGTGAATATTGCGAAATATACGAAAACTATCGCCGTTATAACAGACCAACACCACATTAACCCCAATTCAAAATAATTTATCCCAATATAACACAACAAAGGCAACAACGGCGATACAATAAAAACAAAACGCATAACAAAAATAGTATCGCCGGCGCCGCGCAAAGTTGATCCGGCAATATATGCACACGAGTCAAAAAAGATATATAACGCAATAAATCTTAACAAAATAACCGCTAGCCCGCGTATTTTTTCAAACTCTTCCGCTTCCGAAAACATTGCAAACATTGACAACAATAAATCCGGCGCCGCAATAAATATAATTGCAAAAAATCCGGTATAAACGCAAGCAATAACAAAAGCCGTATTAGTTGCCCGCCGCGCTAGATCGGGACGGTTTGCGCCTAGTTGATTGCCGACCATCGAAGTTACAACTATCCCAATTCCGACCATCGGAATAAACGTCATCGAATTCATAGTAAACGCAATCGTAGTGGCGTTTCTTGCCGTTTCGTCCAGACCGCCAATAATCATAATAAACAACGTAAACGTCGCCATGTCCATAAAACTATATGAACTACTCGGAACGCCATAATATAAAATTCTGCCGATTAATTTGAAATCCGGTTTCATACCGCCTAAAATATTGTAATGTTTTTCACTCGCGTCAGTCCAAAAAATAATAGCGATATAAATTATAAAACGCGCCCATTGCGAAATCATCGTCGCAATCGCAGCGCCCGCAAGCCCCCAAGCCGGAAATCCACACTTGCCAAAAATCATACAATAATCAAGAAAAATATTTAGCGCAACACAAAATAAATTATTGTACATTTCAATTTGCATTTTACCGCGTCCGCGAAAAAACGCCGCTGCCGCTTCACCGCTAATCGTCGCTGCGGCTCCCCAAAGCAAATAGTCAAAATAAATTTTCTCCATCGCAATAAGCTCAGGCTCATGTCCAAATATGACAAAAAAATAGATCAAATAAGGCTCAAGAAACAATAACAACGGCATAATCGCAAAACCAATCCATACGCCTTGCCACACAACAGCGCCAATACGATTATGATTTCCGCTGCCGGCATATTGCGATACAAACGTAGTTACAAAAAACGTAATCGCAACAGGAATTGAAACCGCAGATAAAAACAACATCAAACCTTGCATCGAAGCCGTCATATAATCAGGATTACACCACATCAAAAACATACGATCCGTAAAATTCATTAGCGAAATAGAACCGCTCGAAATTATTAACGGAATCGCCTGACGCAAAACGTCAAAACCGCCGCAAGACCGCGACCACCAAGATTCTTCTTTCAATTTCAAAATAATCACCAAAAAGTTAATAGGAAATCTCTAAAAATTCACTTGCTAAAATAAACGACATTTCGCCAAAATACCGTATTACATAAAATGAATTTTAGAGATACTCCAAATTAATCATCAATTAAACGCCGTCGAAAATTCGCCAAGCGATACGCAAGTATAAGCAAAATCCAAAAGTTCATAAAGTTTGTCTTCAGAACGAACCCCCATAATTTGCGCCTGCAAATTCGCCGACGGCTCGCTAAGCCGCTTACGCAAAATACGAATTATGCCTTCGGCAATACCTTCGACTTTACCTTCGGCAATACCTTCGGCTTTACCTTTTGTGGTAGCTTTTGTGTAATATTTTTCTGCAATTGTCATTGACATAACATTGGGTATCTCTAAAAATTCATTTTTTTGTAAAAAGGTAGGCGGTGTTTCGCCACAGTGTTTATTTTTTGTGTCGCATTACGTATAAAACAATTATTAAATTTTAATAACATAACGTCCAAAATAAATTTATTTTAGGCGTTGTGAAGTAATAAACTTTATCGATGTCATAAACTCTACTGCGGTCCAAAATTAAACACGGGGCGAAACGCCGCCTACCTAAACAAATGAATTTTTAGAGATGCCCATTAATCTCAACAACAATAAAAACAAAATTACGACGTTTATTGACGCGGATTAAAAATGAGGTAATGAGGTTTGTTTCGTGGGGGATTGGTTTTTCTACTGAGGTTGTTTTGTAAAGAAAAATAAGGTAAAAATAAGGTTAGGGTAAACGCAAATTAAAGCGCTAACAGTTTACAAATCGCCAATACGTAATTTGCTAAAAAAATTCCGTGAACGGTTACCAAAATAGTTATGCGAATTTTTTAAACCGCAATTTAAAGTGCGAAAAGTATAGCATACTTTAATTCCAAATTCCGAATTAAAAAAAATTGATAAATAAAAATGAGAGTCCTTGTGCTTGATGAATGGCTTCCTTCGGTTTGTAATTCAGGTAAATCGATTCGTACATTTGAATTACTTTCGCCGCTTGCGCGTAGTCATTCAATAACGTATCTTGTCAATCAAGCCGGCATCGCTCCGCCGGAACAATTATCGCGTATGCGCGATTTTGGTTTTGAAGTAATTTGCGCGCCTCGTCCATTGGTTTATGGTTCTTTATTATCAATATTTTTTGGCGTAATTCCCGCTTTATTTGACGTTTTGCCGATTTCGGTTCGGCGTCATGTTTCTCAAGATTTTGCGGGCGCCGTTAAACGTCTTATTTCGGAACGTCAATTTGACGTAGTTCATATTGAGTGGTCTCATTATGCTTTTTATTCGCAATTTATTTGCGGCGTTCCCGTATTTGCATGTACTCATAATATTGAATATTTATCTTGGCGGCGTTTTTTTGACGTGATGCGTAACCCGTTTAAGAAGGCGCTAGGTTTCCATGAATGGCAAAAAATGTATTTATTTGAGAAGCGAATTTATTCTAAACTTGACTATATTTCAACTGTATCGTCGGAAGACGCATCGATTTTGCGCAACGAATTCGGCGTGAACGACGTTTGCGTTATTCCGAATGGGGTATCGATTTCTTATTACGACGAGGTTGCAAACGAGCCGGATTTGTGCAAAATTATTTATTGCGGTTCGATGGATTCTCATGTTAATCAGGATGCGGTTTTATATTTTTTGCGTGAGATTTTTCCGTTGGCGCTTGAGCGTAATCCATTGATTAAGTTTGAGGTGATAGGTCGCAATCCACCGGATTGGCTTTTGCGTTTTAGTTCGTCAAATGTTTCGTTTACGGGTTCGGTTGCGGATGTTAGGAAGTATCTCAAAAGCGCCGGACTTGCGATAGCGCCGATAAGAATTGCGGGCGGTTCGCGGTTGAAAATATTGGAGGCTTTTGCCGCGGGCGTGCCGGTGTTATCGACAACGATAGGCGCCGAAGGTTTAGAAGTCGAGCCGAATACAAATATCGCAATTGCAAATACGCCTGCGGAATTTGCGACCAAAATTGTTGAAATATTAACAAATAAAATGTTGCGGGAAAAATTGATCAAAAACGCCAGACGCTTAGTCGATGAAAAATATGACTGGAGCCAAATTTCACCATTGGTCGAATCCGCTTGGCAAAAAACTATCAAAAATTATAAATCAAAAAATGAACGAATTAAAATTGAAGAGTGAAGAGTTGCGGAGTTATATTTTGGGGCTTGGCAAAGTTATAGTCGCTTTTTCGGGGGGCGTTGATTCTACGTTTCTTTTGCGGGTATCTTTTGATGTTTTGGGTTCGGGCGTGTTGGCGGTAACGGCGCGGTCTTGTAGTTTTCCGCAGCGCGAGCTTGATGCGGCGACGGAGTTTACTCGTAACAACGGTATTGAGCATATTATTATTGAGTCGGAGGAACTTTCGATAGAAGGTTTTTCGCGTAATCCGTTAAACCGGTGTTATCTTTGCAAGAGCGGTTTATTTACTAAAATACGTCAAGTTGCGGCGGCGCGGGGAATTGAACATATTGCCGAAGGGTCAAATGCGGACGACGAAGGCGACTATCGCCCCGGACTTCAAGCGGTTGCCGAATACGGAATTTTGAGTCCGCTGCGAAAAGCGAATTTGACAAAAAAAGAAATACGACAACTTTCAGAACAACTAGGTTTGCCAACATGGAACAAGCAAAGTTTCGCTTGCCTTTCGTCGCGGTTTCCTTACGGCGAAGAAATTTCAAAAGAGCGTTTGGCAATGATCGACGGAGCGGAACAGATTTTACTTGATGCGGGATTTAGACAAGTCAGAGTTAGGTTTCACGGCAATCTTGCGCGAATCGAAACTGACGAAGCGGGACTGGAATTATTGCTAAAGGATAAAAAATTAAGGGAAAAAATTTATAACGACTTCAAAAAAACCGGCTTCGTTTACGTCGCCATCGACCTACTCGGCTACCGCACCGGAAGCATGAACGAAACATTGCCAATCGTAAATTTGTCGTAAGAAGATTTAGGGGTTAGTTGATAGGAGATAGGGAATAGGGCGTCACTAAAAATTCATTTATTGTAACGAAAAAAGTCCTGCCCCCTTGTATGTTTATATTGTGTTGATTTTATGTTTTGTGTGGTTTTTTTACCGCAGGTCAAAGACCTGCGGTTATGAAAATACCGTTCCTATCGGGACGAAGACAATTCATTGACAATATCAAATAATAAACAAAAATAGTAACTATCAGTATCATTATTTATTTTTGAATTAAAATTTGTGTTTATTAGCCCCATCGGGGCGACCAGCATTAGCGTAGGGCAGCGCCCTACGGAATGATTGTCAAATAACGCAAGCCCTGTAAGGGCGCAAGCAAGATCGCGTCTAACGTTACGCTTGACGGCTATCGCCCTTACAGGGCTAATGTTTTTTGCGTATCACGTCGTAGGGCGCTGCCCTACGCTAATGCTATTGCCCCGATGGGGCGAAATACAATTACTTACTATTTTGGGTATCTCTAAAAATTCATTTGTCCAGGTAGGCGGCTTAAAAAATTAAACACTGTGCCGAAACGCCGCATTACGGTTTACGACATCAATAAATTTTAATATTGCACACATCTAAAATAGGCATATTTTAGGCTTTATGAATCATTAAAATTTATTGGTAGCATAAACTCCATTGCGGCCCAAAAAATAAACACAGCGGCGAAACACCGCCTACCTTTTTGCAAAAAAATGAATTTTTAGAGATGCCCAATTATCGTTACAAAAAATAATTACGACTGCTGAATATTTACAAAAAACTGTTCCTTAAACCTTAAAATCAATCGCTTAAAATTTTCGTGAACGGTTACGAATTTTTATTATGGGATATCAAGTTATTAGAAATTTTCAATATGATTATTTGGGACAATCTTATGCTTTGGTTTATCCGAATTTGCATAAATATCCGGCAACAATGTTGCCTCAAATTGGTATAGATATTTTGCGTGAATTTACGAAATTGCGCGGTAGTTTGCTTGATCCTTATTGCGGTTCGGGTTCGTCTTTTGCTAGCGGTTTGGAATGCGGTTTTAGCGAAATGGAAGGTTACGACCTCAATCCGCTTGCGGCGTTAATATCAAAAGTAAAATTTACAAAAATATCAATCGACGACTTGACCAAAACGCAACAAATTTTCCGAAACAATATTTACGATTTTTTGAAAGACGAAAATAATATCAAAAATTTAAAACGTCCGCATTCGATTACAAATATTGAATTTTGGTTTTCAAAACAAGTCGTCGATAACTTAACGACTATTAAATATTTTATTGACAGGATCAAAGAAGCGGATATTAAAGATTTCTTTTTTATTCCATTTTCAGAAACGGTGCGAGAATGTTCCTATACTCGCAATAACGAGTTTAAACTTTATCGCATGAAATCAGAAGATATTCTTAATTTTAATCCTGACGTGATTGGCGTTTTTTTTAAGAAGTTATCGGAAACGATTGATTTGTACGTCAATTTTTATTTGCCAAAATTGTCCAAGTCCAAAGTTAAAGTTAAAGTTTATGCGTCGAATTTTACGCCGCAAAATAAATTGTTCGACGTTGTGTTGACGAGTCCGCCTTACGGCGACAGCAGAACGACAGTCGCTTACGGGCAATTTTCAACATTTACAAATGAATGGCTCGGAATCAAAAACGCAAGAAAAATCGACCAAATCTTAATGGGCGGCGGAAAAAAAGGATATATTTTGACCGATGGAATTATTGCAGATTATATAACGCAGATTAGTAAAATCGATTATAAAAGAGCGCTAGACGTTTCGGCGTTTTACAACGACTTGCAAAATTCAATACAAAAAGTTGCGGCAAGCGTGAACAAATACGGCAAAATAATTTATGTTGTAGGCAACAGAACGGTCAAAACTGTTTTGTTGCCTACCGACCAATTTATCGCAGAAAAATTTGAAGAAAACGGTTGTAAACATATTATCACCTACGAGCGATCCATCAGTAATAAAGTTATGCCAAACAAAAATTCGCCAACAAACAAATGCGGCAAAACAATGAATACAATGTTATACGAATATATTGTTGTTTGCGAAAAAAAATAAAATAAAATAGTCAGAGTTGTTTTTTACTTCGGAAGCCGAAATTAAAAATAATCTTTTTAATCTGTGTAATCTGTGGACAAAAAAATCGATCCACAGATTACACAGATTAAAAAGATTTTTAAATTTGAAATCAAAATCCTTAATTCCGAATTCCGAATTCCGAATTTTAAAAAAACTATCCATTAATTTTAATTCGATGAAGAGTGTTTTGATAATTCCCGATGGTTGTGCTGATTTACCGGTGGCGTTGCTTGGCGGTTTTACGCCGATGTTTTGCGCTAGAACTCCGGTTTTAGACGATCTTGTTAGCGAAGGTATAATTGGCAAGAGTTTGTATGTTCCGCATGGGATGGCGCCGGGGTCGGATGTTGCTACGCTTGGTTTGCTTGGTTATTATCCTAAAAAATATTACACGGGTCGTGCGCCGATAGAAGCGGCGGCGCAAAAAATATTACTTGGCGAAAACGATTGGGCGATACGTTGCAACTTGGTAACAATCGACGGCGCGAAAAACGGTAATCAAGACGGCGGGAAAGATGATAATCTTTTAATGAAAAGTTTTACCGCCGGACATATTTCGTCCGAAGAAGCGGCTTTGCTTATCGAAACGCTCAACGATAAAATTGCGCCGTTATCGCCGGTTCAAATTAAATTTCATTCCGGCGTAAGTTATCGTAATTTATGTATCGCTAGTAATTGTAATACTTGTTTTGCCAAAACTACGACAACTTATCCGCCGCATGATTACACGGATAAACCAATCGCGCAAGCGTTGCCGAGCGGTAAGGGCAGTCGTTTATTGCGAAAGTTAATGAACGAATCGCAAAAAGTTTTTGCCGAGCATCCTGTCAATATTAAACGTAAAAATTCTAATAAATTACCCGCTACGCAAATTTGGCTCTGGGGATTAGGGCAGAAACCGAAGTTGCCAAATTTCGGCGAACAATTTAATCGACCTGATATGAGATGCGCAATGATTACGGCGGTTGATTTGTTGCGTGGGATTGCGGCGCTTATTGGTTGGGACAATATTATTGTTCCGAATATTACCGGTTATGTTGACACGGATTTTGCGGCGAAGGGGAGTTATGCGGTCAAGGCGATAGAGAAATATGATTTGGTTTGCGTTCATATTGAGGCGACTGACGAAGCGGGACACGAAGGCAACGCCGAAAAAAAAGTTTACGCACTAGAGCAAATAGACGAACATATCGTAAAACCAATTTACAACGCCTTAAAAAATTGCGGCGACGATTGGAGAATCATGGTTACGCCGGATCACCCAACGCCAATCGTACACAAAACGCACACGTCAGAATTCGTCCCTTGGGTATTAGCCGGAAGCGACATAAAAAAATCAGGCGTCAAAGATGGTTACAACGAAACATCCGCCGAAAAAAATGCAATTTACACCTTCAAAGAAGGATGGAAAATGATAAAACTACTCGTACAATAAAATCGCTACAATCAAAACAAGTTAAAGTTTCAGAGATTAATTTTATTTAAATTTTATATTTTATTATACGAGATACCAAAAAATACGATAATATAAATTATGAATTATGGTAATTTTGAGTATCGCTCTTTACAAAATATATTGCTAATAATTTTAGGTAAATTCTCAAAATTTTGTTTTACAAAAAACTTGTTCTTTAAACAATTCGTATTTGAAAATCGTGATTTAAAAACGTCAAAGCCTGTCGTCCGAAATCTAGGCAGACGGCGATAAACGCAAATTTAAGTACGAACAGTTTAAGATTTGTTGTTATGAATATTATTAACGTTTTTTCGGGTAATTTGGCGGTCAATTATCGGACTTCGCCAAGTTGCGAATCTAATCAAACGCCATCAAAACAAACCGCTCAAACAACAACAACAAAACCTGCAACAGTTCAACCGCAAGACGATTTTATCGCAGGAGACGAAAAACAACTCGTAAATCGTTTTACATATTATTTGCCTACAACGGGAAACGTTATAAATTATCGTACCGGTACGGTTAAGCCAAGTTATATTGCCGTTACAACCGTAATTCCAGATGCACCGGAAAATGTAAATATCGATAAACCGCAACAATTGGTAACCGCAGATCAATTTGACGCAAATCAGCCCGGCGCAGTTTTAGAAAATGGACATTGGTCTCCTGTTAATGATTTTGTTACAAAAAATATAACAAAAGAAAAAACGCCAATCACAACTGAATCAAATTTACCAAAACAAAACCTAACTGAGTCCAATAAATCGATTCTTTCAACAACGCCGTCTATCGCCATTACATCAAACGGAACAAATAACTGGAAAGGAATATATATATATTCTGATGGAATAACTTTTGTAGGCAATGTTCCAAAAAATAATAATGCGGCGCAATGGATTTTTCCTAAAGGAAACGAAACGTTTGAAAATCACGAAATCGTCAATGTTATCAATACGAACATTGACAATTACGGTTATAAATTTAACGTGCCTGGTTACACAATATCGCAACAGCCTAACGGAGCAACTATGTTAGAAGGACAAATTTTTAACGTCGATGGCGAATTGATCACGAGTATTCAATCGCAAGATCGATCAAATTATCTGCAAGGTCTGACATTGGAAGAACGTGATTTGTTCTGGAATACGGCGCAGGAAATTTTTAATCAACATGGCATAAAAATCAACGCCCGTAAAGAAAATTACGGTTATAGTTCATCGGATTCTATTGCTTCGTGTGGTAAAGGCGAACCGAGTGAATTTGGAAATTGGTATTGGATTAGCGAAACGTCAGACGATCAATTTGTCAGAGCAGTTAATGAAACTTTAAAAGAAAACAGCGTCTTAAATCAATTAAGCAAAAAAATGGAAAACGTCCAAAACGGGAAAATACCAGACGATACATTAGCGCAACAATATGAAATTAAAATACAAGATTCATTAGGCAATCCTCTTGACAACAATATGATTCTCATAACGGCAAAAAACGGAAACTCTATAAAAATGACCGTTGAACAATTCAAACCACTAACCAGATTAACAATTACTCAACTGCTACGGTAAACGTTAAAGTCTCTCTTGAGTCTCTCTAAAAATTCATTTTTTGTAAAAAGGCAGGTGGTGTTTCGCCGAAACGCCGCAATGGAGTTTATGATACCAATAAATTACAGTAATTCATAAAGCCGAAAATATGTACATTTTAGATGTGCAAAATATTAAAATTTATAGATATTGTAAACCGTAATGCGGCGTTTCGGCACGGTGTTTGATTTTTTTAGCCGCCTACCTGGACAAATGAATTTTTAGAGATACCCAATTATAATTATCGTTACAAAAAATCAAATTCAAAACCGCAATTTTAAAGTGTGAAGATTATATGTTTTAATATTTCTCAACGTCCAATATAGTAGGTATATTGTCTTAAACGCTATAAAATATTAAAATTCATTGGCAATTTGAACTGTAGAGGTCTCTGATGTAAACAAACATTTATCATGGTTGTATTGATTTTGGTTTTGCGGTTTATGCGAAATTTTGTCATAACTTGAATCATGTAATTTTAAACTGTTTGCGTTTTAATTTGCGATTTACTTTCGCCTGCCTAGTTTTCGGACGGCAGGCTTTGACGTTTTTAAATCGCTGAAATTTAAGTACGAGCAGTATAACCTTTAACTAAAAATTTTAATTATGAAACCGAAAACGTATCTTGCTGCAGACTTGGGCGCTTCTAGCGGGCGCGTGATTGCGGGAAAATTTGACGGTGAAAAAATTGAATTGGAAGAGTTCAACCGGTTTGATCACAGCGCAATTGAATCGTCCGGCAATTTTATTTGGAACATATCCGAACTTTGGCAAGGCATAGTCAAAGGCTTACAAATTGCAGTTGATAAACTTGATTCGCCGCCCGCTAGTATTGGAATTGATACATGGGCGGTTGATTTTGTTTTGCTCGATAAATCGAATAAACCGCTCGGCGACGCCGTCAGTTACCGCGACCCGCGAACCGACGGCATGATTGAAAAAGCGCTGGAAATTTTGCCGCGCTACGATATTTTCAAACACTCCGGCGTGCAATTTATGCAAATCAATACGCTGTTCCAATTACTCGCTATCAAACGGCAAAATCCCGAATTACTCAATAAAGCCAAATCATTTTTAATGATTCCCGACCTGTTCAACTGGCGACTCAGCGGCGTTAAATGCAACGAATTTACAAACGCAACAACAACGCAACTTTTCGATCCGATGTTAGGTCAATGGTCAGATTATCTTTTGGATACGTTTGGTATTCCGCGAGAAATGTTTCTCGATATAGCGCAACCTTGCACCGATCTTGGCAAATTAAATATGTCCGAAATTCCGATTAGCGGTTTAAGCGAAATGCGCGTTATTTTGCCAGGTACGCATGACACGGCTTCGTCGGTTTTTTCGGCGCCGGCGTCTGGTCAATTAGGCGTTTGCGATTGGTGTTATATTTGTCTTGGCACGTGGGCGCTTGTAGGCGTAGAGTCGCTTGCGCCAATTATGAGTCAAGTTGTTTACGATTTAAATTTTACAAACGAAGGCGGCGTCGGCGGCACAACGCGCGTGCTAAAAAATGTTACCGGACTATGGCTATTGCAAGAATGCCGCAGAACTTGGAACGAACAAGGACGCAACCTCGATTGGAACGAAATGAATAACCTCGCACAAAAAGCGACGCCGCTAAAATCATTCATCGATCCCGATGACCGCACTTTTCTTTGCCCGACCGATATGCCCGAAGCGATAAAAACTTTTTGCCGTAATTCAAATCAACCGGTTCCGCAAACAGAAGGCGAAATTTTACGTTGCGTAATCGACAGCGTCGCTATCAAACTCGGACAAGCCGTCGAAATGTGCGAGCAAATTACCGGCGTAAATATAAATACAATTCACATCGTAGGCGGCGGCTCAAAACATCAATTACTCTGCCAAGCAATAGCCGACGCCGCCGCTAAACCCGTTCTAGCCGGACCTGTTGAGTCGACCGCTACCGGTAATATAATGAGTCAAGCAATTACTGCCGGAGACGTCGCAGATATTGAACAAGCCCGCGAAATAATCAGAAACAGCTTCAAACTAATAAAATTTTTACCAAACAACACAAACAAAAATCAATGGCAACAAGCATCAGGATTCATTAAAAATCTCAAATTAAATTATAAACCGTAATTTTCGTAACGTTAATTCATTAACCCTTAACCAAATTAAACCGCTCGAAATTCAATTTGACTAACTTGAAAATAATAAACAGACGATAACTATATTAATCGTTCTTGAATATTGGCAATATAAAAACGTAAAAGCCGCCAACCTGCAATTAGACGACTAATTAGACGAAACGGCAAACGTAATTTCAAGTAAGAACAACTTAAAATTAAGAGCAGGTTAAAATTTACATAAAATGTTTTATTGCGCAATTCCAATGATTATAGTCTTCTCGATATGTTATGCTGCGACGCGGCATGAAGACTTGCGAAAAATATTTATTCATGCCGCTCATTTCGGCGGCTGGCTAACTTTTTTTCTTATGTTAGTAGTTTTAATTTTAGGAATAATTTCACGATGGCAATAAGTTAAACTGTTCGCACTTGAGGCGCCTTCTAATAACCGGTTTTTTATTTAAACGCCGAAAACGCAGCGTTCACAGAGAATGATTTTTTTAAAATATTTTAAATCAAAAAGTCAATATAATATTAAATAACTTTTTGACGTAAATAAAAAAAATTCCTCTGTGTTCTTTGTTGTTAATAAAATAAATTTGCGGTTTTTAGAATGTCCCCTAATCATAATTTAACGCAATACCGAATTTAATATTTCCCAATGGCAGGTATAAATACTACGATAGACGTTCTTGCGCGTTCAAAAAACCGGACGGCGTATCGTGTTTTGGAGTCGGGGCTTGATTCGTCGGAATTGGCGGTGCGTCAACTTGCCGGTAAGGCGATAGTATCTTTTCGCGGTAGTCGCGGTGTTGCTCAATTGGTTAGCCGTTTTGATCCTAATGAAAATAATAATTACGACGACGACGAGTTGCTGGCGATATTTCGCGACAATCGTGAAAAAGTAAATACAGGACTTAGGGCGGTAATTGCAGGAACGGATAAAGAACTTGCAAACAAGGCGATGCAGATTGTGCATATTCTTAATTTTTACGAAGTGTTGCCGGTGTTGTTGACGATATACGTTGACCAAAGCGACAAGACCGGCGATGACAAGGAATTGGAATCTGTCGTTCTAGAGTTGCTTAATCATCTTGCCGATGCGATGGAGTCGCGTAAGAACAGGCGTTTAGTTTTGCGCGTGGTTTTGCCGGAGTTAATGCGGCTTCTTTGGAATTGGTTGACGGCGTATCGGGAAAACGATCCAGATATCTTGTTTCGCGTTTTGATTTATCTTCATCAATATCTTCGCGATGATTTTGAGATATTGCGCGATTATCTTGTGAGGCGAGATTGGTCAACTTATAAAGGACTGGAAAAATTTGTATTGAGCGTAGTTGACGAGCGGATATTTAGGATAATTTTTGATCAAATGAATGAACGCGACCCTATGCCGTTTGCGATAGATGCGTTTAGTAAAAGATGCGATTCGTTGTTTTTATCGTATATTTTTAGGAGGTTAAATGATTCGACGACGGATATGTTGCGGACTAATATTCAAAGTATTAAGCGGCTAGAGTGGATTGCGGATGCGAGCAAACATATTGCCGAATGGAGTGAAGAAGTGCAATTAGGATATCTTCAAGTTATACATAAACTCAATTTTTCAGCGATCAATTTATCGGCAATGTTGTTTGACGTTTTTCGTTTTGGCAAGGGCAAGGGGCGTATTGTCGCGCTGGCGGAACTGTCAAAAATCGCAGGCGAATCCGTCGATCAACTAATATGGAAAGCGGCAGACGATAACGACCCAAAAATTCAAATCGCATCCTTTCATTTATTGCGAAGGCGTAACGTGCCTAATGCGACGTTACGAATTTTACAATTTGCAAATAGTCCGAATGTAGATGTTCGTGAAGCGGTTCAAACTCTTATTCCTGAAATAAAACTATCGAACTTTTTGGAAGTTTTTGAAGAGTTAGGCGAAGAGCAACGAATACGCCGCTTTCAAGTAATACGTAATTCAAATCCAATGTTGCTGGAGGAATTGCGTTCTGTTTTATTATTTGGCGAGCCGATTATGAAGGCGAAGGGATTGCTTTGTGTCGGGTATGGAAATTTGATTGCGCCGTTGGAGGATGTTGTTGGAGAAGTGTTATCCAAAGGCGAAACGCCGGCGCTACGATGTAAGGCGGCGCAACTATTAGAAAATGGAAATCGCGAATTAAGCCGCAGCTTACTTGTGCAAGCTCTACATCGCGACCCAAGCCAAGAGGTAAAGGAAGCGGCAAAAAAAAGCCTAGAAAAACGCCCGCCCGTTTGGGAAAAAAATAGTTAAAGGGAACGTCTAAAAATTCGTAACCGTTCACGGTATTTTTTAATTCCGAATTAAAAAAATACCGTGAACGGTTATCAAATTATTTAAGTTACAGGTTTTATCGTTAATGTACAGATTGTGCTTGAATTTCAACGATCCAACAAGCGTAAAAAACCGCCAAAACTTGCCTTTATGTAGGCAGGTTGTCGTAACATAAAATTCAAGCGCCAACAGCTTTCAAATAGACGACGATTTAAAATAGACGATGAAATTGGGATTGCTTAATTTTTATTATTCCGCTTCCTCTTCTTCATCTACTTCTTCCCAATCATCGTCTTCTTCTTCCTCGTCGTCGAAGTCGTCTTCTTCTTCTTCATCGTCTTCCCAGTCATCGTCTTCTTCATCGTCGTCGTCCCAATCATCATCATCTTCGTCTTCGTCTTCTTCGTCGTCTTCGTCTTCTTCTTCGTCGTCTTCCCAGTCGTCATCTTCTTCATCGTCTTCGTCCCAGTCTTCGTCATCTTCGTCTTCTTCATCCCAATCGTCGTCGTCTTCGTCGTCCCAGTCGTCTTCGTCTTCTTCGTCTTCATCGTCCCAATCGTCTTCTTCTTCTTCATCATCAAAGTCGTCGTCGTCTTCGTCCTCTTCGTCTGAGGCGGAAGCGAAAGCCTTGATGATAGCGATAACTAATTTATGATCTACGCGATCTTCAATAGAATCGCCGATGAAATTTCTTTTAACGATATTCGGTGAAAGTGCAAAATTTGTTTTCACGTCAAACTCTCCTCATTTTTTTTAGTCGGTCTCCAATCAATTGCCTCGAACCACTCGAAGCAAAACATCAGGGCATTATCTCAAAATTTTTTTGAAAATAAAGATAGCCCTACCTGGTTTTCCAATTTTCGTCAGAAAATTTTCTAGTCTTAACACGCAAACTGAAAAAAAAGAAAATTTTCGCAAAATTGTTAATCTATCAAGTAAGAATAATTGTAAACATATTATCTAAACTGACAACCGCCCCCAAAATACGCAAAATACCATGAATTTTTAGAGATACCCGAGCGTTTGTCGGATCGGTCTAGTTGGATTGTATGTTTTGTAGCGATGGACGGTTGAAAAATTTTATGTTTTTTGTAAAGTTTTATTGGACTGGTTCAATTTGATCGTGTAAATTTACATTACAAGATTAGTAAGTTGATTAAATTTGTTATTGGTTGTTTTTTGAGTTTGTATTTTGTGCGGTTTAAGTTTTGTTTACGTTTAACATGGTAAAAATTTAAAGGTGATTATTATGAAAAGTCAAATTATTCGTTTGTCGTATATTTTTTGCGTTGTTTTAAGTTTTGTTGTTTTTGTTCAATTGTCGTTATTTACGGGAGCGGTTTTTGGCGACGGGCAAGTTTTGGAGACGGAGGAAGTTGAATTTTTTACTGCGATAGACAAGGGTCAAATTGACGTAACGCTTACCCAAAATAATTCGCTTAACGGTCGTATTACTATAAAGAATAAAACTAAAAAAACGCTTCGCGTACAATTGCCAGGCACGTTTGCCGGAGTTCCTTACAACGCACAATTAGGAACGATTGCAGCGGAACCTGCTGATACGAATGCAATTACAACCGGCAGAAGCACAAGTTCAAGTTCAACTTCATCTTCAAGTTCAACTTCAAACAATAATCAAAATCAATCTGTCGGCGGCGGCTACGGCGGCGGCGGTTATGGCGGCGGCGGTTACGGCGGAGGTTATGGAGGTGGAATGATGAGTTTGCAGCCGGAAAAAATTGTACGCCACGACGTCAAAACAATTTGCCTTGAATACGGAAAAAGAGAACCGCGAAACAGTATAAAATATCATGTTAAGCCGCTAGAATCTGTTACAAATAAACCTGAAGTCAGCGTACTTTGCTCGCTCATCGCCTCCGGCTCCGTCGATCAATGGGCGGCGCAAGCAGCCGTATGGCATTACAACAATAATCTCTCTTGGAACGAAATCGCAGCAAAAAGAATAAAACCAAGAATCGACTCCATGTACTCCGTACCGCTGTTCACGCCGCAACAAATAAATTACGCCATAAATCTATCAAAACGAGTTGAATCAAAAATCGCAAAAGAAAACATAAAACCAAAAACATTAAAATCAAAAAACCAAATTTTCAAACCTACCGAAAATTACGAATCCATCGTAAACGACGTAAAATAATCGCAAACACTCTCAATCTTCAGGAAAACTTATAAAAACTACAAATTTATTTTTTATTAACCACAGAGAACACAGAGATCACAGAGGGAAATTTTTTATTTACGTCAAAACGTTATTTAAATATTATATTGCCGTTCACGAAAATCTGTTTAGCAAAATACATATTGACAATTTTTTTATAACAAAAATTGAGAAGGAACGCAGGCGTCTCGCTTGCGAATCTTCTGGCGATTTTTTGTTACAAAAATTGTCCCTCTTGTCCCTCAAAATCAAAAAAAAATCTGCGTAATCTGCGGATCATTTTAGAAGCGATCTACAGATTACACGGATTATTGGTAACGATTCGCAAAACCTCCCCCTACTTTTTGGTTTTTATTTTTGCTATTATACTATGTTGGATTTTCGTTTGCCGTAATTGGAAGATTATTATTCTGGAATTAGTTTACAAATTTGAGGATTTTGCGATAAAGATTTGCGGAGTTCTCGCTAACAAGTTTTTTTTAATATGAAATTGAAATTAGGAATACCTGCCGGTAGTTTGCAGGAAGCCACGTTGGAACTTTTTCGTAAGAGCGGTTATAACATATCCGTTCAATCGCGTAGCTATGTTCCGTCAATAGACGATGAAGAAATCGAATGCCTTTTGATTCGCGCTCAAGAAATGGCGCGTTACGTGTCTAATGGCGTTCTTGACGCCGGTTTGACGGGTTATGATTGGGTAGTTGAGACGGGCGCCGATGTAGTCGAGGTTGCGGAGTTGCGATTTTCTAAAGTATCGCGTCGTCCAGTTAGATGGGTTCTCTGCGTGCCGGAAGATTCGCCGGTTCGTTCAGTTCAAGACTTGCAAGGTAAACGTATAGCAACGGAAGCAGTCGGACTGACAACGCAATTTCTCAAAAATAACGGCGTTGATGCGCTGGTCGAATTTAGTTGGGGAGCAACAGAAGTAAAACCGCCAAAATTAGCAGACGCCATAGTTGAAGTAACAGAAACAGGTAGTTCTCTCAAGGCAAACAAATTGCGAATAGTTGCGGAAGTGTTGCAAAGTACAACGCGTTTTATTGCAAATCGCGAATCTTATAAAAACGAATGGACAAAACATAAAATAGACAATATCGTTTTGATGCTGCGAGCAACAATGGCAGCAGAAGGCAAAGTCGGACTGATGATGAACGTACAACAAAATAATTTGGACAACGTCTTAAAAATTTTACCGGCATTGCAAAATCCAACCGTTTCACATCTATCCAATAAAGACTGGCTGGCGGTATCGACAATAATTGAAGAATCGGCAGTCCGCTGTCTTATCCCACAACTAAAAGCAACCGGCGCATGCGGAATTGTAGAATACCCAATTTCAAAAATAATTGACTGATCTTTTTAAACTGACAACGATTTAATTTGCGTTTAACGCCGTCTAACCTAGTTTTCGGACGGCAGGTTTTTACGCTTGTAAATCAAATGAATGTCAAGTACGAGCAATATAACTATTCAGGTAACAGATCACGGAGATCCGTTTAACAAAATACATATTGACAATTTTTTGAGAGACAAGTAGGACAGGGGGGACAGGGACAAATGGGACAATTTTTTTGTAACAAAAAATCTGTTCTCTAACTTTCTAAAAAACTACACTCTAACCCCTACATCCTAACCTTAACCCTAACACTACTCCCTAACCCCTAACTCCTAACCCTTAACCCCTAAAACCTAGCGCTTAAAATTTCGTGAATTTTTACGATTTATTTTTATCGCCGATTATAATTCAATCATTTATTATTGGTATTTTTTCTGGTATTTTATTTGGTTTAGTTGGCGTATTTATAGTGATTCGTCGTATAGGTTATCTTGCGGGCGCTGTGGCGCATTGTGCTTTTGGCGGTATTGGCGTAGGTATAGGGTTGCAATATTTTTTATCATCGAGCGGTATTTTTTTGTATGTTGTTTGGTTATTTGATCCGGTATATGTTGGTTTATTTGTCGGTATATTATCGGCGTTGTTGGCGGGTTTTATTTGTCGGTTTTCCGGCGAGCGTGAAGACACGATAATTGGCGCTATTTGGGCAATTGGAATGTCTGCCGGTCTTTTTTTTGTTGCGATTATTCCGAACAGCCGCAACATTTCAGACTATCTTTTCGGCACAATCATATTCAACACGCGCAACGACGTTTTTAACGTAATTTTCGTATGCGTCGGCGTGTTTCTCGTAGTGTTATTATTTTTCAAACGTATAGAGGCGGTTTGTTTTGACGAGGAGTTTGTTCGTTTGCGGGGCGTAAATACGGCGTTTTATTTTCAACTTTTATTGATATTATCTGCCGTAGTTGTAGTATCGCTTGTTCATGTTGTGGGTATTGTTTTAGTAATAGCAATGTTGACGCTTCCGGCTGCGGCGGCGTGTAGATTTACGCATAAAGTCAGTTCGGCATGCGCGCTAGCGTCAATTTTCGGAGTATTAGGAAATTGCACGGGAATCGCCGCAAGCGTATGTTTAAATTCGCCGCCGGGACCAACCATAGTTATTGTAGTATCAATATTATATTTCGTTTCAATTATCATAACAAAAATAAATAAATAAAAATTTTTTTAATTCGGAATGCGGAATTAAAGATTTTGCATTCAAATTTAAAATAATCTGTGTGTAATCTGGTAATCAGTAGATCATTAAAAAGCGATCCATTGACCAAAGGAACGCAAGCGTTCCGAATGACGAATATACTGAATATTGACGGTTCACAGAAATTTGTTTAGCAAGTTACGTATGGGCGAATTTTGGATGAACATGATAGGACAATTTTTTTAACAGACATGGTAATATTTCACTTGGGATATTACTAACATTTTCAACAATATCAATGCGTAGAAATAATATTATTCAGATTATTACGATATTTTTATTTTTTGCGGTTCAGATTTTTTGCGTTTCGGTTTTATTTTCTGTAACGAAAAATCTTGACGAAGTGCGCGAGCTTGGCGGCGTTGAATCGCCCGATGGTTTAGTTCAAGTCAAGTTGCTAGTAATTCCTTCCCAACCGCGATTATCTGATACGATAATATTGCGTCTTGAGGTTATTTCGGATGCGCAGGTCAAGGTTGACTTGCCGGAGTTTGGCGATTCTATGGGCAAGTTGAAAATTCTAGGAACAAGTGAAAACGTCAAGGCTATTCTTGACGGCAAAGAACAAAAAATATTAGAAATTAAAACTATTCCCACGCAAGCGGGAACAACTCCAATTTGGTCAATTCCAATAACGTATTATGACCGGCAAACAACATCGCAAGATAAAAAAAAGGAAGTCGTACTAAATATGACTTCTCTTGAAATCAATTCGGACATAACGCCGGAGTCGGCGTCGCTTGATAAGATTGTTTCGGGTTATGAGATATTTGGTCAAGGCGATAATAGGTTTTGGCGTATTGTTGCGGCGGCGGCTGTGTTAATTTTGCTAATAATTTTATCGATAATCTGGATAAGACGACGTTATAAAAAACCGGAACCGGAACTACAATTATCGCCGCAGGAAATTGCAAACAGACGTATTGCGGAGTTAATCGACGGGAGATTGTATGAGGCAGACGTAAAATTATTTTTCGTCGAATTATCCGGTATCGTAAGATGGTATATCGAACAACAAACATTGATACGAGCGCCAGAATTGACAACAGAAGAATTCTTGAAAAAAATATATCAAAACAGACAATTATACGAATCACACCTAAAATCACAGCAACAAAATAACATAAAAAATAACTTACAAATTAATAAACAAGAAACGCCAGACGAAAACGCCAATGATAAAAATTCAATTGAAGACCAAAATAAAAACTCGGAAAAAATAAAATTATTTCTTGAATCCGCCGACATGATAAAATTCGCAAAATTCAAACCAAACCAAGAAGAAATTAAACAAGGAATAAAATACGCAATAGACCTAATAAATACCGACTTCGCTTTTTAAACTGTTCGGTATCTCTAAAAATTCATTTTTTTGTAAAAAGGTAGGCGAAGTTTCGCCGAAACGTCGCCTACCTGGACAAATGAATTTTTAGAGATGCCCTCTCTTAAAAAGATTTTTTTAATTTTTGTAAAACAGGTATTGTGTTATTTGACGAATTTAATTATACTGTTCGACCTTGTTGCAGAATTTGAGATCGCAATTTTTTGATCTTGAATTTTTGTAACAAAAAATAGAGAAGGAACGCAACCGAGACGCCTGCGATCCTTCAAACGATTTTTTGTAACAAAAAATCGAAAGCGGCAAATCTGATTTTTAATTTTATGCAAAAGAGTTTTTTGCAAGTTAGATTTGTTTGCGTTTAACGTTGTTTATTGACGCAGAGTAATTT
>JAISLW010000537.1 GCA_031277105.1 Planctomycetaceae bacterium
GATCCGTTTATGGGCGGCGGGACGACTGTTGCGGTTGCGGAACAGCTTAATCGAAAATGGATCGGTATTGATCAATCGGTACAGGCTGTCAAAGTTACCGAGTTGCGGCTTGATAAACAGCGTATGTTGTTTTCTGCGCCTTTTATTGTTCAGCTTCATAAATACGATTATGATACGCTTCGTTATGGCGATGCGTTTGAATTTGAGAGTTGGATTATTCAGCAGTTTGGCGGCGTTAGTAATACGAAGCAGCGCGGCGATTTTGGACTAGACGGCAAAATGCCAGATAATACGCCTATTCAAGTTAAACGTAGCGATAATATCGGACGCAACGTAATTGATAATTTTTTATCAGCAATAAAACGCGCCGATAAAAAACTGTACGATAAAAACATCAAAAACAAAAAACCTGTAGGTCATATTATTGCGTTCTCATTTGGCAAGGGCGCTGTTGAAGAAGTTGCGAGACTTAAAATAAAAGAAAATATTATTATCGATTTGGTTACAGTTGATAAAATTGTACCGATAGCCCAAAAGCCGGAAATTGCGGTTGAGATAAATGATTTATCGCACGATGCAAAAGGCGCACACGAAATTGAATTTATTGCAACAAGTAAAAGCGACGCAGGTATTGAATTTTACAGTTGGGACTTCGCGTATGACGCCGAAAAAGGTTTCCTCGCAACAATAATGATAGATAAAAACGGAACACAAAACCTAAAACTACAAGCTGGACAACACAATATCGCCGTCAAAGTAGTAGATAACGACGGATTAGAAAACATAGAAATAATAAACCTAAAAGTAAACGGAATCATAAAAAGAACAACATAAAACTCATCAACCCAATATACTATTCGCACTTTAAAGTGCGAATAGTATAATGTGAATTATACCGTTTATCTTACATCAATCAAATATCAAATTTTGCGGTATAGTTGACATGTCTTGAAAAATGTGGATAGTCTTATTTACGAAATCGCTAATAAAACATAATCTTTGTAAAATCAGAAATCGTGTTTGTAATTTTGAATTATCGTTACAAAAAATCGTTTACAAAATAGTATATTACCTAATTACTATCCTTTAACCCTAAAATACAAGATCGTACTTAAATTTTTTGAGTAAACTGCTCGTACTTGAAATTCATTGTTGATTTGAAAGCGTCAAAGTCTGCCGTCCGAAAGTAGGTAGGCGACGGTAAATGAAAATTCAAGCGTGAACAGTTTAATATTTTTAGCGCCGTTGTTTGTTTTTATTTGTGTTTATTGCGGGCGGCGTTGAGTTGAAAATTCTGGTGCGATATGTTTAACAATGCAAAACTCTCAAGAAATAATTTCTCTATTTAATAAATATGTTATTGGTAATTATACGCGTTATCCGGTTTCGCTTGTTCGCGGCGTTGGCGCGGAGATATGGGATGCGGAGGGGCGGCGTTATATTGATTTTTTCCCCGGCTGGGGTTGCGGTCTTTTAGGGCATTGTCCGCAACCAATAGTTGAAGCGGTGCAAAAGCAAGTTGCCCGTCTGATTCACGTTCCCAATACTTGGTACACGGAGCAACAAGGCGAATGGGCAAGATTATTGTCCGAGCGTAGTTTTGGCGGTCAAGCGTTTTTTTGCAACAGCGGCGCGGAAGCAAACGAAGCGGCAATTAAACTTGTAAGATTACATTCGCAAAAAGGACGATACAAAATTATCACCTTTCAAGGTAGTTTTCACGGACGGACGATGGGCGCTATTTCTGCAACCGCACAACCTAAATATCACGCCGGAATTGAACCATTGCTCGCAGGATTTACTTATGTTCCATACGGCGATTTAAACGCCGTGCAAAAGGCTATCGATGATGAAACCGCCGCAATTATGATCGAACCAATTCAAGGCGAAGGCGGCGTAAGAACTCCGCCGGACGGCTTTTTGCAAGGTTTACGGCAATTATGCGACGCTAATAAATTGTTATTAATTTTTGACGAAGTTCAAACAGGTTGCGGCAGAACGGGCAAATGGTTTGCTTATCAATATTATAATGTCGAGCCGGATATTATGACGTTAGCAAAAGCGGTGGCGGGAGGTTTAGCGGGGGCGGCAATGCTTGCGCGACGTGAAATTGCGCCAAGTTTGCGACCCGGAATGCACGCTTCGACTTACGGAGGAAATCCTATTGCCGCTACAGCAGGAATTGCAACTATAAAAATGATCGAAAACGAAAATCTACTCGAACACGCAACAAAAATCGAAAATCTATTTCACACCACATTAAAAGAACTAGCAAACGAAACAGATATAATTCGAGAAATCCGAGGATGCGGAGTAATGATCGGAATTGAGTTAGCGGCAGAAGGCGCAAAATATGTAAAAATATGTATGGACAACGGACTACTAATAAATTGCACGCAAAATAACGTTATAAGATTATTGCCGCCAATAAACATCGACGAAAAAATCGCAAACGAAGGATTAGAAATCTTGTCAGACGCTTTGAGATCATAAAAAAACATAACCGTTCACGAAAAGTTAAGCGATAGATTTTAGAGGTTAAGGAATAGAGGTTAGGGGATAGGGAGTAGTTTTTTGGAGTAGTTTTTTAGAAAACTAAATAACGATTTTTGTTACAAAAAAAATTGTCCCTCCTGTCCCTATTGTCCCTCCTGTCCCACTTGTCCCTCAAATTATTTACCTGTTCACGTAAATTTACAAAAACTTAAACAACAATTCATAATTCCGAATTTTAACAAAATGGTTACGGTTCTTTTAACTCGTTCTGAGGTTCAGAGTGTTGATTGGCGTTATGAATTTGAGCGGCGGGGGGTTGTTGCGTTGTTGCAACCGGTTATTGAGATATTTCCGGTTTCGAGTTGGGAGTTGGTTGATGATGTGGTTTTGCGTATTTGTGAGTTTGATTGGGTATTATTTTCTAGTGGCAATGGCGTTCGTTTTTTTCTTAGCAGGTTTTGCGGCGGCGTTAAGTTTCCGGCGGCGGTTCGTGTTGGCGTTGTTGGCGGTGTTACGGGCGATATTTTTTTTGAGTGTGCTGGGCGGCGGGCGGATATTTTGCCGGAGACGAGCAATGCCGAAGGGTTATTAGCGAAAATATTATCTGAATTATCTGAAAATATTGCGGGCAAAAAATTTCTTTTACCGCGCGGCAATCGCGGACGCGATATTCTTTCAAGCGGGATAAGCGCTGCGGGCGGTATTGTTGAGGAAGTTGTCGTTTATGAGAGTGTTGATTGCAAGACGGCGAAGTCTGAAATCATCGAAGCAATGCAATCGGGTCAAATTGACTGGGTTACGGCGACGAGTCCGGCGATAGCGGAATCTTTGGTAAACATGTTTGGCAATCTATTAAATAAAACAAAAATCATAAGCATAAGTCCGCTCACAACGCAAAAATTAAAAAAACTAGGATTCCCGCCAAAAAAAGAAGCAAAACAAACAACAAAAGAAGCAATAATAAATGAAATCCTCTCTTAATAGGGAGTAGAGAATAGAGAGTAGGGAGTAATTTTTAAATTAGGGAACTTCTAAACTATTCGTACTTGAGTTTGCGTTTACCTTCGCCTGCCTAGCTTTCGGACGGCAGGCTTTGACGCTTTTAAATCGCTGAATTTCATGTACGAGCAGTATAAAAACCACAAATTTATTTTTATTAACCACAGAGAACACAGAGGAGTATCTCTAAAAATTCGTAATCGTTCACGAGATTTTAGAAGCATAGAGTTTTAGGATATAGGGTGTAGGCGCTAGATTTATTGTAACAATAAATATTTGTCCCGTCTGTCCCGCTAGGGACAACATGTAAAGACAACATTAACCCTCATTGCGTCCCTAATGGGACGCTAAAAATTCGCGTATAACTTTTTTCTACCAACATGTTGTCCCTAACGGGACAAATATTTATTGTTACGAAAATTGTCC
>JAISLW010000538.1 GCA_031277105.1 Planctomycetaceae bacterium
CTATTCAGCGTCGTATTGGCGAGATATTGGGATCGTTTGACGCAAAGATTGAATTGAATCGCCGCATGAATACAACATTAGAACAAATAGCAACCGCTCTGTTTAAAAGTTGGTTCGTAAATTTCGATCCATTCAAAGACGGAGAATTTGTGAAAAGTGAATTAGGATTGATACCCAAAGGATGGAAAGTTGTTACAATTGGTGAAATTGCAACAATAACAAGTGGAAAACGACCAGGAATTGTATCTACTAAAAAAAAGTCAGATTTTGAAATTCCTCTCATTGGTGCAAGTGGCGTTATGGGATATGTTCAACAAGCATTATCTCAATCGCCAATTTTAGTTACGGGACGGGTTGGGACTCTTGGAATTGTTCGAAAATACAACATTCCAATTTGGTCTTCGGACAATACTTTGAATTTCACAACAAATTATTTCGAATATGTTTTACAAATTTTACGAAATACAAATTTCAAAAATCTGAATCGCGGTTCAACACAACCCTTGATAACCCAAACAGATATTAAATCAATTAAAATTATATTTCCCGAAGAAAAAATATTGACGTTATTTGAACAAATTTGCTTATCATATTCGGATGCCGTTGAACACAATCGTATCGAATCACAAACCCTCGCCGCCATTCGTGACACGCTTTTGCCGAAGTTGATGAGTGGGGAAATAAGTGTAACATAATTTTGCTATGGAGAAAAAAATGAGTAATGAAGAACCAATTACAGAAAAAGCAGAAATTTTCGTCAAAAGCATCTCTTTCAACGATGGTACTACTCTTGATTTTGCCAAATCAGACATCGTTGTTTTTACAGGAGCAAATAATGCTGGTAAAAGCCAAGTATTGCGGGAAATCAACCAAAAATTTAAGGGAGATAACAATGTATTTAAAATAACCAAACAGATAGTTCTAGATATAGCCGGACAAATACAGCCGATCATAAAAGAAAGAACAAAACTAACCCCAGATGGTAAGTATCTGTACGAAATTGGCAATAAAAGTGTTACAAGAAGTTTATTAGAATGGATTATATTGTGGGAAAGAAAATTTTTGTCTGAGCTATATGTATTTTTTATAAATTTTTTAAATACAGAAAAACGAATTAGTTCTTCAAATTCGCCGAAGTCTTTTGATACTATTACTACAAATCCTCAACACCCAATACAATATTTATATGTTGATGACGAAAAAGAAAAAGAATTATCAGAATATTTTCATCAAGCATTTGGTATAAATCTAATCGTAGATCGAGGAGCCGGTAATAATATACCTCTTTTTGTTGGAGACAAACCTGAAATACAACAAGGTGAAGACCGTGTTTCTAAATCATATAGAGAACGATTGACTAGACTTCCAAAATTACAAGAACAAGGCGATGGTATACGCAGTTTTACCGGAATACTGCTTGATACTTTTATATCAAATCATACAGTTACTCTAATTGATGAACCAGAAGCATTTTTACATCCTCCACAATCCCGCCTTTTGGGAAAAATGTTAGCAAAGAACACTCCTAATAATCGGCAACTATTTATTTCAACCCATAGTGAAGATTTTCTCAAGGGCTTGCTTGATGCTGATAATGAAAACGTAAAAATCATTCGCATAAATCGTGAAGGCAATACCAACCATATGAATATGCTTAAAAATGAAGATATTAAACAACTATGGAAAGACCCAATATTACGTTACTCTAACATATTAAGTGGTTTGTTTCATTCCAAAGTTGTGATATGTGAAAGTGATACTGATTGTAGATTTTACCAATCCGTTATGAACGCAATACATGATGGAGAAAACGAAATTAGTCCTGATATACTTTTTACACATTGTGGAGGAAAGCAACGCTTAAAAACAGTAATTGTTGCACTAAAATCATTGAACGTTAAAATAGTAACTATCGCCGATATTGATATACTTAATGATAAAAATACTTTCAAAGAAATTACAGATTCGTTAGGGATAAATTGGACAGAATTAGAGAGTAAATGGAATGTTATTGATAATTATGTAAAAGATCAGAGGTTGCAATTAGATACAAATGAAGTAAAAAAAGAAATCGGACAAATTCTTAATTCTGTATCTATAAATCCATTTCCTCAAGAGAATATAAATAAAATAAAAAAGATATTAAAAAATTCAACAGCATGGTCAAAAATAAAAGAAGTAGGTAAAAAATTCTTTACTGGGGAACCATATACTACATTCAATGAAATTGATACAATCTGTAAAAAGAATGGTTTGTTTATTGTTCCTGTTGGCGAGTTGGAATGTTTTTATAAACCCAATACCAATCACGGTCCCAAATGGGTCAATGAAGTATTGGAAAGAGTAGATTTGAAAAATAATCCCGAATTAAGAGATGCACGCGAATTTATTAAAAATATTATTTCCTTTTAGAATATATTCATCGGTTGTAAAAAAACATAATGATAAATATCATCGAATCTGTGTATTGAATGACTTGTAAGGTAGTTTTAAAAAATTTGTGGTTGGGAAAATAGGATTTGAATTTATGATTTATTCAGTTATTATTTTTTGGTTGTTATTTTATACTTTTTGCACTTGAAAATTCGGTTTTTTATAAATACGTGGATTCGTTTCATACTTGAATTTTCAGTGTATTGTAATTAAAGCAAAAAAGCAAAAACCGAAATTTAAAGTGTGTGGAGTATAATTGTGATTTTGGAGGGATTAGGATGAGCGGCGGTGCAAAGGCGCTTGAGTTTGTTTCGTTTTGTATTGAGATGTATGCGGGTAAGTATGAGATTTCCGGTTCGCTGGTTGCTCGGCAATTTGAGGATTATGGCGTTTTGGATTATCTTTTTGAAAATTATGATGCGTTACATACTCAAGGTTGGGGATATATTTTGCCGCTTATTGACGATTATATTGGAAGTCAAAAACAGAATAAAATTAGAAGTTAAAATGAAACTCTATCACGGCGGCATAACAATTGTAGAAAAACCGCAGTTATTATCGCCGACAATATTATCATTATCGCCGACAATAAACTCCCGCACAAAAGATTTCGGAACCGGTTTTTACGTTACCACCGATTTAGAACAAGCCAGACATTGGGCAAAAATCAAACGCACCCGAAATCAAAACAACAACGGCTTCGTTTCTATTTATGAAACAGAAGAAAATTTACTTCGCCAAAAAGAACTTAATCGTCTCGTGTTTAAATCCGCAAACCGAAAATGGCTAGAATTTGTTATGAAAAACAGACAAGATGTAACATTTTCGCATCAATACGATATTGTAGCAGGTCCAGTTGCTAATGATCGCGTTTATACAACATTATCGCTTTTTGAAAATAAAATTTTGAATATTACCGAAACTCTTAACCGACTTAAAACCTACAAATTATCAGATCAAATTTTATTTCACACTGATAAATCATTGCAAAAATTGATTTATATTGGAAGCGAGGATGCGTTATGAGATCGCCTGAAATTACGCAAAAAAATGTTCGGCTTTTATTGCCTGGTAAAATAGCCGCTGTTGCGGTTAAAATTCGTGATGAAAAAAATTGTTCCGATAAAGAAGCATTGCTCGAATTTTACAATTCTGAACTTTACCGCGAATTGGAATGCGAAGAAACTAAACGCTGGTGGGAAAGCCCCGCTCAACTTTACGCAGATTTTACAATAAACGAAAATAATAAAGGTAACTTTTAAAAACTTATTTTTTTGTAAAAAGGTAGGCGGTGTTTCGCCGAAACGCCGCATTACAGTTTAAACAACCAAAAAATTTAATATTTCGTAACGCTTAAATATATTATTTATACATTGTGAAGTATTACAATTTAATGGTATCATAAACTCTATTGCGGCGTTTCGGCGCTGTGTTTAATTTTTTTTAGCCGCCTATCTGGACAAATGAGTTTTTAGAAGTTACCAATAAACGAAAACAATAAAATTATGTTTACAGAGCAGAATTACGAGAACGCAATATTGGAACTCTTTCGGGATGATTTGGGATACAATATTGTTTGCGGTTATGACGTGGAACGGGATTTTCATACGCCTTTGTTTGAGGAATTGTTGGAGAAATCGCTCGCACGGATCAATCCCGATAAACCCATCGACGCAATCAAAGAGGCAATTTATCGTATCAAAAATTACGAATCGCCTAACCTAATTCAACAAAATATCCAATTCACAAAATTTTTACAAAACGGCGTCGAAGTTAGTTATAATTTTTCAGGCAAAACTAAATCAGACTTAATAAAACTCGTCGATTACACAAATCCCGA
>JAISLW010000547.1 GCA_031277105.1 Planctomycetaceae bacterium
CTAATCTGCGTAATCTGTAGATTTTTTTTTTAATTTGTCCCGCTACACCCTACGCCCTATTCCCTATTCTCTAAAATCTTTTGCTTAAATTTTCGTGAACGGTTAAAAATTTATTTTCCATAACCTCATTTTTACCTTATTTTTCTGAACAAAACAACATCAGTAGCAACAAAGCCCCCACAAAACAAACCTCATTAGGGCGTCTCTAAAAATTCATTTGTCCAGGTAGGCGGCGTTTCGCCCCGTGTTTAATTTTGGGCCGCATTACGGTTTACGACATCAATAAATTTTAATATTTCGCACGTCTAAAATAACATATTTTAGGCTTTATGAATTATTAAAATTTATTGGTAGCATAAACTCCATTGCGACCCAAAAAATAAACACAGTGGCGAAACATCGCCTACCTTTTTACAAAAAATGAATTTTTAGAGATACCCATTACCTACTTTTTTAATGAGGTAATGAGGTTATGGTTTGGTGGGTTCACGTGCTACTAAGGTTGTTTTGTAAAGAAAAATAAGGTAAAAATAAGGTTAGGGTAAACGCAAATTAAAACGCTAACAGATTAAAAATCGACAATACGTAATTTGCTAAAAAATTTTCCATGAACGGTTACAATTCGGAATTCGGAATTAAGGATTTTAATTTCAAATATAAAATAATCTTTTTAATCTGCGTAATCTGTGGACAAAAAAATTGATCCACAGATTACACAGGTTAAAAAGATTTTTTTAATTCCGAATTTCGCATTAAAAAAAAATTCTGTTTCTTGTCGGTGATTTGTTCTTTTGTATTTAGTGAAAAGTTTAAAATTCTGTATATTATTTTTTTTTTGTTATTATGAATTTTTTGTGGTTTGAAATTTTGAAAAAAGTTGAGAAATTTGCTTCTTGTTCTTTTTTATAATTCATAATATAGCAATTCCACGTTAAATTTTGTATTTTGTTATTTTTAATTTGGAATTTGTTGTTTGTTTGTTGAATGGACATCCGGTCCCTCCCGTTTAGGTTGGTTCATTCGATTTTAAGGAAATATGATATTAAGAAAGGATTACACAAATGACCGGACTCTATGTAGCGTCTAATCCGACAGCGTTGTCGGCTCAGTTTAATCTTGTCAAGAACATGGGTGGTTTAGCGGATACGCTTCAGAGATTAAGTACTGGACTTCGTATCAATTCAGGTAAGGACGATCCTGCGGGTTTGATAGCGAGCGAGATGTTGAAGTCTGAGATAACGGCTACATCTCGTGCGATAACTAACACGCAACGTGCGATAAGTATGATTTCTACCGCCGACAGCGCTTTGGGGCAAGTTGGCAATATGCTTAATGATATTAAGGGATTAGTCGTCGAGGCTGCTCAGACGGGGACTATGACGTCTGATATGATTTCGGCTAATCAAGTTCAGATCAACGCTGCGATAGACGCTATTGACAGGATAGCGAAGCAGACGACTTATAACGGTCAAAAGATTCTTGACGGTTCGATGGATTTTAGGACTCGTAGTACGGCTACTCCTGCGGACCCGAATAATATTGGAATATCTAATCTTAGAATTACGAATGCTAATTTTGGCACCGGTAAACAAGTAAACGTTAATGTTGAAGTTCAGGAGACGGCTCGTAAGGCGCAGTTGGAATATTACGGTTCTGCGGCTAGCGGCAGGACGTTGATAGACGTTACCGGTAGCGTCGGCACGCAATCGCTTGATATTGGCGCCGGAGCGTCGATTTTGGAGATTGCCGATTTGGTCAATAGTTATTCGGATGCGACGGGAGTTATGGCTAGAGTTGATGGTTTAGCGTCGCGCGGTACGATTACTTTGTCTAGCGTCGGGGCGAATAATGACATTGTTATTACGGCGAATGAAGCCGGTTTTACGGGCGGCGATTATACTTTTGAAATCGTCGAAGGCGAAGTGAACGACGCTCAAATCGTCTCTGCGCCGAATGCAGAGCGACCGGGTCTGGTTAGAATTACTGTGCAGAAATCTTACAGCAGGGAATTTACGAATTTTATCGATATGTTTAACATCAATATTGACACCGACGGTCCCATTGCGGAAACGTCCGTATCAATAAGACAAGGCACGCAAAACAGCGCTATCTTAAATCGCGAAGCAAAAAACGCTACAGGCGTAACAAAAGACGGCATCAAAACTGTTCAATTAACAGACGCAGGACAGAACGGACATATTTCTAATGCTAACGGTTGGACGTTTGTGATGGTTGATAAAACAGACGAGCGAGTAGGTACGTTTGACGATACGGGAAAATACGTATATGTTGAAGTCGGCGCAACTGAAGATGCTACAAAAATCAATCTTGAGAAAGCAATCGGGCGTTTGACCGGAACTGATTTTAACGGAACGTATTCTGCACCTACGCCTGCGACAGGTCAACCTATTGTTACGATTGGCGGCGGAGGCGGTTTGGATGTTGGCGATATATTTACGTTAAACGGCGGCGCTGACAAGGGCGAATTGACGGTTACGTATAAGGAAGGCGCGACGGCGGCGGAAATATTGAAATTGATCAATGCGAATACTGGCGTAACGGCAACGTTGTTAGCAGGCGTCGACGGAAATCAATTGATAAAGAATTTGCCCAAAGTTCCGACGCGTTTGGAAGGGTCGAATGCTACGTTGAGTTCGTTATCTTCCAATGTTACGGCGGCGGAAGTTGTGGAGTTATTTAATTCGCGTTTGGGACATTTATTTACAGCCGCCGTGAAATCGGGCGATACGGGAACGGGATTTGTTACCTTTTCGGACGCTTCGGTAATGTACGGCGATTTGAATTATGACAATTTATTACGTTTTGCGGGACTTGATAGCGGACCGATTGTAAGATTGACGGCAACAGACGAAAATGGACAAAATGTAAGGAATCAAAAATTAGGTTACTTGTTACGCAATCCAACGTCAACTGAAATCGCAAACGGTATCCACACAAAAATCCTCGAAATACAACTCGCAACAGACGGAAACGGAAACTCCATCACTACCGCGCAAGATATTGTAAACCTGCTAAATTCCGCAACGCCAGAACAAACAGGAGGAGTAAGCGCCTCGCTCGTACTGCCGCCAGGAGTTGACCCAAACAACAGAATATGGGTCGTCGATGAATGCTTGAACGAAACTGTACTAGAAAACTGCGACAGCAACTACGGAAACGGTATCGTACAACCAACAGGACGACCAGGCACCTGCGAAGTAAGAGAAGACGACCTAATACTACTAGGCGAAAACGAACAATTCATACAAACAAACGCAACCGCTTACATCAAAAACTCAGCCCCAAGCACACTAACTTTAGCTAAAAATGGAGTAAAAGGAAAAACAGAAGGAATTGGAAGGGATTCCAATAACGCTCTTTTTATTTTCCAGACTGAAAATGCTACTAGCGAATATAACGGCTATAAATTCAAGTTTGACAGTAATGGAACGACTAAATCCGGAGGTGTTGCTTATGATGCGGCAACAAATACTTTCACGATAACGTATGATGCTACTAATGCTACAGTAGCAAATAGATCAACAATTAGCGATATTGAGGCTTTATTGACAAAAGCTTCTCTAAATGGAGTAGCCGGTACAACATTTGCCAACGATATTAAGATCATGCTAGAAGATGGAACAACTGCTGCTGCAACAGGCGTTCCAGGATCAATAGGCACAGCCACATTTACTATAACTGGCGGTGTTACCTTAGGTGAAGCGATTAATGGCGAGAAGACTCAAGGTTTTGGTCGCGTTGTTGATGAAGAAGAGATTGAACATAATTTCAAAACTGTTGATTCAAGCGGGGCGACTAGTACAGCGCTTTACTCATCGGCATTGAATGGCGTAACGATAGTTTTTGATAAAAATATAGCAGCGGCTGATAGCACGTGGGATGTTAAAACTGGAACTTTAACCGTAGGAATTTCCGCTTTAACAACTAGTTCTACCAGTGAAGATTTAGCCGATGAAATTGCGAAGGCGACAACAAAGCATGGCGCTGCGATCAAAGCCTATAACGGTACGGCAACCGAATTAACAGACTTTTTAACAGGCAAAGTCTCATTGCTCGATAGTTTGAAAACAGCAAGCGCCGCGTACACTCCTGACGAGCTTGCGGCGCTTGATGGGTTGCGTTTTAAGATTGGCGGCGGTCTTGGCGAGGGCGATATTATTGAGACTCGCGCGGAGACGGGCAAGGTTGAGTTCGGGACGTCTGGCAAAAAGATTTCGATGTTTACGGATCAAACTACATCGGCGTTGAATGGGATTTCGGTTAATTTTACGGCGGAGGCGAATCTTGCCGGATTCAATACTGAAACCGGCGCTTTGACAGTTTACTTAAATCCGGCAACACAAGCATTGACCAAAGGCTCCGAATTTGAACAAGCCGTACAAGACGCAATCAACGCCTCAATAAATATGAATTGGGAACAAATCAGACGCTTCAATGATTACACGTTTAGCGATCCCGTAACAATAACGCTTGACTTATTTGATGAAACTTACGGTACAGGTAGTCCACCGCCAGGAGCTTGGTTGAATGCGCCTGATTTATTTAGCGCATCGACTTCTGATGTTTCTTTTGGTTTCCCGTCAACTTACGATACAGACATGACGCCAGGCGCTGTTCGCGGTTTAAGCGTTGGCGATCCGGCATTACTAATCAGTTCAACAACATTGGGACCGATCAAAGCAGGCGAGAAAATAATATTTGAACAAGACGATTCACTCCAAGAAAGCACAACCGAGAAGGCTTACGTTGAAGTAACTTACGAACAACGCAGCGACGGCGAATATGTTCTTACCATCCGCGCTAACGCCAACGCACTCCAAACCGGCACCGACGGCGGCATAAACGCGGCGCTACTAGCGGAAGCCTTGAACGCTAACGAAACATTCAGCAAAGACTTTTCAGCACGGTCGCCAATTTGGAATAACGATCCGACGTCGTCGCAAACTTACGGCGTAATTCATTTTAGCAGCGGCACACAAATATCAACCGCCGAAACCGTAGGCGGATGGGACGTTGTAACAAACAAAAACGGAAGCGGCATAAAACAAGCGACATCAAACGGCTTGGCAATGTTACACAACAACGACGCTAGCGAAAGACTAATTTTTGAAGCGGCAGATTACGGCAGCGCTAACTTCGTCCAAATCAAAGTAACCGAAGGCGATTTCAAAACATATTGCCCGCTAGGTGAAGAGTTAAATTATATCGCCGGAACAGACGTAGTCGCAACAATAAACGGATTAGCGGCAACCGGAAAAGGTACAAATATCTCCATTGATACGACCAACTTGTCAATGTCAATGGCAGTCCAAAATAAAGTAGGTTATACAAGTTTCACGATAGACGGCGGCGGCGCTATACTCCAATTAGGACCAAACGTAGTTTCCGCACAACAAATACGATTAGGCATCGGCTCAATGCTCAGTTCGCAACTAGGCGGCTCGTCCGGCGTCCTCGCCCAATTGAAAAGCGGCGGCGCCGCAGACGTAACCAAAACCGACGCGTCAAGAAAATTAGCCGACGCTATCGTAAACGAAACTATAAATTACGTGTCAGTTTTGAGGGGAAGATTAGGCGCTATCCAAAGAAGCACGCTAGAACCAAACGTAAACATGCTACAAGATACAATGACAGCCCTAACCGAAGCCGAAGCGCAAATCTCAAACGCCGACTTCGCAGAAGAAAGCTCAAACCTCACAAGATACCAACTACTCGTACAATCCGGCATGCAAACATTGGGAATCGCAAAAACATTCACACAATACGCCGCACAATTACTACAAATGTAAAAACTAATTCGGAACACGGAACTCGGAATTAGTTGTTAATCACCACCCATCCTCCCCCCATCCCCCCCATACTTGTCTTTTTGAACAACATGATATTTTTTTTTGCACAAAATTCTCAAACTAATTTGCCCAAAAACCAATGCCAAACTTAAACAAAAATAATAATCTACAAACCAATAATAACTCTGCCAATAATATCGACGCAAATGTTGACGCTAATGTTGATGCTAATGTCGATGCTAAAATTGCAATTGCGCAGGAGCGTAAAGATTGGCATACGGCGGCTGTTGCGGCTACGGAATTAGAATTTTTCGATTTTAAGGATAGATTTAAGTTGCAGGCGGAAGATACGTT
>JAISLW010000552.1 GCA_031277105.1 Planctomycetaceae bacterium
TTATGTTCCGAGATGACAAAATGCTTCTCTTGCGTTACCTTAACCTCGCAACCAACATCACGCAAATCAGCCATCATCGCGCCAACAAAACCCGTATGCCACTTAATATTACCCTTGCGCGTAGTAACATTCTTGCCAGTTTTTTTAATTTTATTCTTGACAACTTTTTTCGTTGCCTTTTTACTGCTTGATTTTGTTGTCATATACAAATTTAATTTTAAAAGGCGACTCAAAATATTTTTTTGAGTCGCCTTTTTTGACATTGAAAAACAGTCCAACTCCAATCTTTTATTGGAAAAGCGACGAAACGGCGAATTGGCTGAAACTACGGGCGTATTGAATTGCGCTCATGGCTGAATTCGCTATCAATTCCTGACGCGCCAAACGAGACGTCTCCAACGCTACATCCGTATTAGAGATCGAAGCCTCCTCGTCAGTTACTACAGCCAATTGATTTTCAAGATTAGTCTGATTAGCAACAAGAACATTCTTCTGAATCGTACCAAGACGACCACGCTCCGACGCTATCTGAGTCGCAAAATCATTGATCGCTCTTTGTGCCTTGAGTTTATTCACGTCTTGACTGTAATCAAGCGACCGTAACATTTCCAATGTCGTACCATCATTCGCAACAAGATTATTAGAATTAATTGTCGAAATTCCAAGATTATATTTACCAGCGCTAGAAACATCCTTACCAAGTTGTAGCGATGTACCACCTGTAACTTTCAAATTTACTTTGTCATTTAATACTATATCTGCAAGGTTAGCGCTAAAATCTATAGAATTGGAATAAACATTTATTTTATTATCATTTGTTACTACTGTCCCTTCTAATCCAGTTATTGTCCAATCTGTACCTTGTGAGTTAATCGTTGCCGCAGTAACATTAAATGTTCCCGTAGCCTGTGAAAAAGGATTTGATCCTGACAAATTTACAGGATTACCATTATCATAGACTTGCACGGTAAGACTTTTATTAGCGCCTTTTTCTTTTGTCAATATCTGAAGATCAGCACCGTTACCACCTGTAACAGTTAAATCTGTACTCGATGTTTCTACTGCATTTTTAAATATATCGTAAAGTTCGTCTGTATAATACTGTACTCCCGTTGAATTTTGTGAGTTGTCTAATATCACAGTAGCAGATTTGCCATTACCATCTGTCAAAATAATCTCACGTTTTACGCTAGCAGCAACAGGAATGTTCCCGCCGCCAGTTGCTGCTACATTTACTCCCGCTTGTGTTGCCAGCCCCGTTACGGTAAACGCCACGTCACGTGGTTTTCCGTCTGATAAATCAGCCGACGTAACTTTAACATCTTTGATCTTACCTGCCGTACTAGTATTTGTTACATTTGCCAGTGTATTATAATCGTATGCTCCGTTAATGATTTGTTTTCCGTTGTAGATTGTTGTTCGGCTTATGGAGTTAATGCTAGTTGCGAGTTGGTTTATTGCGTTTGCGATTTCTCCTGCTTTTCCAGAATTTAGTATTCCGATGATTCCGGTGTCTCTTGTATCTGATGGATCTCCTGTTATTAGGTTTGCGATGGACCCCATAGCGTTTTCGGCTACGGTTAGTAGGTTTTGTCCAGAGATTGAGTTATTTATTGCGGCTTGCATGCCTTTCATGTCTAGTCGCATGCCTTCGCGTTTAATCAATCCTGTCGGGTCGTCTTTGCCGGAATTTATTCTGTATCCGGTTTCCAGTCTTTGCAAGATGTCGTTTATTTTGTTTGTGGTTCGGTCAAATGCTAAAAGCCCTTTGGTTTCTGGTAAATTTGTGTTGAAATAGATAGCCATTTTAATATCTCCGTTTTTTGGGGGATTAAGTTTTTTTAAAAAACTACCGTAACGATTGTAACCTTAAAACGGTTTGTATTAAGTAATTCCGGCAAAATATAGAGCATAAAAGCCCGCCGCATTACTAACACGTAAGCAAGCGGCGCTAAACCGAAATTCAAAACGCAAAAAGTTTAAAAACAGTTATACCGTTCATAAGGTTTTTAACGATAGCAACGATATTTTAGATAAAATGGGAAAAAAAGACAATAGGGGGAACAACAATTTTTCTGTTTTTTTTGATATTTCTGATTGTAGAGATTAAAAGGGCAGATTTTTTTGATCGCAATTTTTTATTGCAAATACTATTTGGCAAAGATATTACATGCTAAATTAAGAAAGTAGCGGTTAGAAATAGAAAATAAGAAGAGTTTTTTAGAAAAGTTAGAGAACCGTTTTTTGTTACAAGAAATCGCCTGACGGATCGTAGTCGTTCCGGTAGGGTGTTAAAAATTGATCAAAAAAATTTTTTCACTAATTGTAATGTATATTAGTATAACATATTTATAATACTGGTTTTATAAAATTCAATGTACAAAATAATGTTAAAAAAACGACTATTCCGTTGAATTTTTACTTTGCATTTATTTTCTGCAACCTCATTTTAACCTAATTTTTCTTAACAAAACAACCTCAGTAGAAAATGAATCCTCCAAACCAAACCTCATTACCTCATTAAAAAATTAGGCAATGATGTTTGGTTTGTGTGGGCTTTGTTGCTACTTGAGGTTGTTTTGTTCAGAAAAATTAGGTAGAAATTAGGTTTGTTAAAGAGCGTATTAGAATTTTAGAGAAACATCGAATGACTGATCGGTTCTCCCCATAATGATTTATATTTCGTTATTTACTGGAACCCATTTTGACAATGTTCTGTATAATTGTTCGGGTACGATTGGTTTTGTTAGATGGTCGTTCATTCCGGCGCCTAAACTTAATTCTCGGTCGCCGGACATTGCGTGCGCAGTCAATGCGATGATAGGTAAATTGTTATATTTGTCGTCTTGTCGAATTAATTTTGTTGCGGATATACCGTCCATTTCAGGCATTTGAATATCCATAAACACAATATCATAATCAGAATGTCCAACCATATCTACAGCGACGCGCCCGTTTTCCGCAATATCTACACGACACCCCCGCGACCGCAATAACTCCATCAACACCATTTGATTTACACGATTGTCCTCCGCAACAAGCACCCTCACGCCCGGCGCCATTAAGTCGAATGTTTGCGTGTTGATCTGTATTTGTTTCTGCGTGCGCGATTGCAAATTAGTTTTGCCGCCCTTCAACTCATCAGGCAAAATAGTCGACGACGTCATTTCCGCCGGATCAGGTATTTCAAATTGCGCCGTAAAGAAAAAAGTTGTTCCGTTGTTTGGTTGACTTTCGCACCATATTTCTCCGTTCATTAACCGGACGATATTTTTGCAGATTACAAGTCCTAATCCTGTTCCTCCATATTTGCGGGTTGTTGAAGCGTCCGCTTGCGTGAAGGATTGAAACAGCGATGCGACTTGCGGTTCGGTCATACCTATTCCGGTATCTCGCACTGAAAATAGAAACGTGATTTTATTGTCAACTCGTTTTTTTTGCCAAACGTTCAAAGCGACTACGCCTGATTTCGTAAACTTGATAGCATTGGTCAACAAATTTACCAAAACCTGCTGCAATCTTACAGCGTCGCCCATCAAACGATCTTGTAAATTCAACTCGCATTTTAGATCTAAGTTAATCGACTTGCGCCGCGCCAACTCGCCAACTATCGGCTCAAGACCGTCAAGAACGCCTTGAAGCGAAAACACGCGACGTTCCATCGTCATCTTGCCCGCTTCAATTTTGGAGAAGTCAAGAATATCGTTAATTATTCGCAACAATAACGTCGCCGATTGCTCGGCGGACTCAAGAAATTCACGCTGCTTCGGCGACAATTCAGTTTGCAAGGTAAGATAAGTCATCCCAAGTATCGCATTCATCGGAGTCCTTATTTCATGCGACATATTTGCGAGAAACTCGCTCTTCGCACGCGCCGCAACTTCCGCGTCGCGCTTCGCCTTAGTAAGCTCAGTTACCGAATGACTCAATTCCATCGCATAAAGTTTACTCGCAAATTCAGAATTTTGCAGTCGCGCTATAAGCCACACGCAACCAAAAAAACTACACATTACGACAAAGAAAAAACAATAATGCCAAAACTTCGCCTTACGCATCGTATCATGCCAAGTTTTGCCGGAAAAAACAGCGCGAAGAACGCCGTCAAATTGACCGCCCGCCCGCCAAATAGGTTCGTAAACTGAAATCCAAATCCCGTCCGAATTGTAAACTACATTCATATCAACTACGCCGCTCTGACGCCTGTAAACCGTTTGCATCGCCGAAGTACAACGATACAAATCGCCAAGCGCCGCTGGATACTCGCCAACGTCAATTACGCCGTTATGATTAAAATCAGAAGCAGGACAAATAACAAAATAAGCCGCATCAACCGAAGCAAAACGCATCGTACAAATCGAAGCGACGTTGACGCCGCGATCCGAAGCCCGCAAAACCAAACGCTCAAGACGACGATAAACCGGATCGTCCTCCGGCGTGCCAGTCTCCGCACGAACACGAATTTGAATCATAACATCACACGCGTCAATAACACAAAAACAACGACTACCAGAATAAATCACCGACCACTTGTCATCCTTCAAAACGCCGTCCTTGTCCGAATAACGCCACTCAACACGATACGCCGTAGCGCCAGATACAGGTTCCCATCGGCAAAATAATTCTTTATCACAAACGCCAAAATCACGCTCAATCTGATCTTTAGCAACCTTCCGCCAACGACTAAAATTATTGACCAACGGAACATCAACGCCTAGCGATTTATCGTAACGTAAAATAACTATGCCAGACGGAATCGAAAGTTTATGTTGAGAATTTTCAGAACGGTTAAGACTACCGTTATTTTGCGCAACGTTATTTTGGTCAACGATATTTTGGTCAATGTTATTTTGTGCAACGTTATTTTGGTCAATATTATTTTGCGCAACGTTATTTTTAGAAGGTTGTAAATTGGCGGTGGAATTTGGTTCGTCAACTTTATCGGTCAATAAAAATTTATCTGTGGATTTTGGATTTTGGTTTGGGTTTGGATTTGGTTTTTGGTTTGGCGGCGAATTTGGCGTTGAAATTTTTTGTAATTTAACTTCAGGAATCGTGTTCACGTCAACCGGCAATAGCGGATCAGACCAATCTGAATATTCATCGATGTTGCCGCGGTCTATTGCTGCATGATTAAATTCAGAAACGATCAAAGAATAAGACCGAACTATATCGGTAAAATAATCTACCATCTGATTACGATCAAATTGAACTATCGTAAATACCGCCAAAAGACCTGAACAAATCAAAAATATAAGAACACTCCAAGACAAAATAACAAAATTAAACGTTTGGCGTATCCGCTTCAAATAGAAACTCATACAGATCATTACCAAAACCGGCAACAATACAATAAAAAATAAATCCAAAAAACCAAAATATGTAAAATCAGCAACTCGCATTTTAAACTGTTTACCCTTTAAATTACAGGTAACTATTCAGTAAGTATTCAGTAGTCGTATATTTTTTGTAACGATAATTGTAAATAATTTTTTTGCCCATTTATGGACAAAACTTAACAGCCCGCATCAACACGGCTGGTTGTTACGCATTGCCCCTAATGCGGCAAAATTTAACGTAATTTTTTTGAACAAAAAAATACGCTAGGCAACTTCTAATAACCGTTTTTTTATTTAACCACAGAGAACACAGAGTTCACATAGAATAAAATAGTTAAAAATTATTTTAAACTGTTCGCACTTGAATTTGCGATTTACCGCCGCCTGCCTAGCTTTCGGGCGGCAAGTTTTTACGCTTGGCAACTTCTAACAACCGGTTTTTTATTTAACCGCAGAGAACGACAGAGAAAAAAATTTCTAAATTTATTTTAAATCAAAAGTCAATTATAATATTTTAAACTATTCGCACTTTAATTTGCGGTTTACCGTCGCCTGCCTAGCTTTCGGACGGCAGGCTTTGACGCTTCAAAATCGCTGAATTTCAAGTACGATCTGTATATAACGTTTCGATTCCAATTAAAAATTTCCTCTGTGTTTTCTGTGTTTTCTGCGGTTAATAAAAATAAATTTGTGGTTTTTAGAAGTTACCGCTTTAAAATTGCTGACTTTCAAGTACGAGCGGTAAACAAAAAAAATAAGTTTTTAGTTTGTTTTCAAATCGGCGATGTAAAAACTTCCGTAAGTATGCACTCGGTCTAATTTATGTAATTCGGTTGATTTTTCGGTTTGCATTGTCAATATATCGCCAAGTTTTATATTTTTGCCTTCTATTTCAACCGGCACGGAATCGATGTATTCCGTTTTCAAGCCGCCGCTTCTCCAAAGTATGCGCGTATTTTTTGTTGCGTGGCTTATTATCATTTCCCATTCTTTGACGAGTGCGTCGTAAAGATGATACGAAAGCCAATCCATGTGATCTAACAAAACAAAACGCGAAATCTTAACGTCCGGATTTGATCGCAAAAATCCTTCGACGGTGTTCGTGTGAATTTCAATTTTGTCAACTAAACCGTTTTTCAGTTTGGTAAAATTTTCGTATTGCAGATATTCGGGGCAGCAACTCGGCGTATAACTTCCCGTCGCATAAACTCGCCAGAAATAATTATCTTGTATAGGCAATTCGCCGAAAACCGTATCAAGACAATCTTGTACAAATTTAACGACGCCGCCGTCGTATTGCGTTTCAATTTGTTTACGTTGCGCAAGCGGCACGCCAAGCATTGACAACGTCGTATCGCGATTGATAACAAATTTGATCAACTTGCTCCACAATTTATCACGCAATTTACCAAACCAAATTTCGCGCTGTTCGCTGATAGAACTTGACGAAAGAATATCGTGAACATACGACCGCAAGTCTTTTCTTTTATCAATATAAAAATTTATAAAACGCGCAAAAGTACCTGTTGTTCCGCAGAAATAAAAGGTCTTGCGTTTACTGTCAAAAAATTTCTTTATGCGTTTATCCCAATATCTTTTTGACCAATTTGTCAAGTCGTTACGTAATTTAGAAAAATATATCCCGCGAACTCCGCCAAGTCTGCCGTTGCCGAACATTTGAAAAAACGTTTCGTAGTCAAGATTACGTATTGCCGAAATCTTTAAGTCTAACAACGCATTCTGACGCGGATTCATGTCAATTGCGTAAATACGATTAACATCCGTCAACGCATACGAAAGCGCATTGCAACCGGCGGAAGTTATCACAAGCAAATTGTCCTCTTGCGTAAGATTTAACACTTGTTTATCTATTCGCGGGTCTTCCCAACATGTGTTGTAAACAAGATTATTGCCATGAACTATCCTAAAAACGCGACCGCTCATCCATTCTGTAAATTTACTCATAAGAGTAGTTTCTCCTAAATTTAAGTTGAAAAAATAGTAACCGTTCACGGAAATTTTTTAGCAAATTACGTATTGGCGATTCGTAAATATTCAGTATTATATTTTTTTGAATTGAAAATTGTGTTTATTTTGGCGTCATCAAAGCGACAAACATTAGCGTAGGGCAGCGCCGTCTGTAAAATGATTTCCAATACGCAAGCGCAATAACGTCTGCGGCTATTGCCATTACAGGGCTAACATTTTTTTGCATTTTGTCGTAGGGCGCTACTCTACGTTAATGCTATTGTCCCGATGGGGCGAAATACAATTAAAATTATCATTACAAAAAATAATTATCCCTGCTGAATAGTTATAAAAAACTACACCCTACACCTTATTCCATAAAACCTAGCGATTAAATTTCCATGAACGGTTACAAAAAATAAAAGACAAAAAAATACTGCTCGCATTTGAAATTGCGGTTTAAAAAAATACGCATAAATATTCATTAGAGTATTTTTTTGATCAAAAAAATTACGTTAAAATTCGCCCCGCTAGGGGCAATACGTAACAGCCCGCCGCAACACGGCGGGTTAAAATTGTGTGAAAATATTATCCCCGATGTACAAATATGTCAAGAGAAATAAAGAACCGTGTGATAATTTGTTTCTTTTGCGGCGCTGAATTTTATGATTATAATGATTGTAGCGTTTAAGAGCGGTCTTGACTTTGTGTTTGAAATTAAGAAAATTGACAAAAATTATTAGTAAGCGCCCAAACGTGTATTATAATAATTCGGAAAGATTATTAGCATATTGACGGAGAAGTGTGAATGGTAAAAAATAATGGCGTGTAAGATTAAATTTGTTTATGTTGCTTGTGCTTGAAATTCAGGCAACCGTTCACGGAAATTTAAGCGATAGATTTTAGGGGTTATGGAGTAGATGAATAGGGAGTAGTTTTTTTAGAAAACTAGATAACAATTTTTGTTACGAAAAATTGTTTTGATTGTCTCTAAAAAAATTGCCCAAACGTAATTCAATAAACAAATTTCCGTGAACGGCGAACGCAAATTTAGGTATGAGCAGTTTAAAAATGTGGGCGTCTCTAAAAATTCATTTGTTTAGGTAGGCGGCGTTTCGCCGAAACGCCGTAGTAGAGTTTATGACGGTAATAAATTTTATTATTTCACAACGTTTAAAATAAATTTATTTTATATGTTTATGAATTATTAAAATTTAATAATTGTTTTACACGTATTGCGGTCTAAAAAATAAACACAGTGGCGAAACGCCGCTTACCTTTTTGCAAAAAATGAATTTGTAGAGATACCCATGTGTGTTGTTAAAAAAAATTTTATTTTGGAATATATAAATAGGAGTATTAAATGATGGCAGAGCGAATGTATGAATTTACGTGGGATATAATTGGCGATTTGGATGCGGGTCGTCCTAATCTTGGCGAGAATGTTAATTTAGTGTTGTATCGTTTGATGCAATATACGTTTCGGGATGTTGTTGAGCAGCGTTTGGGGACGGAGGTTTGCAATGAGCTTTTTTATGAGGCGGGCAAGCTTGCGGGGATGTTCTTTTTTGAGAAGTTTCTGAAGGAGTATGCGGATTTTCCGTTGAATAGTTTTGTTGCGGAGTTGCAGCGGGTTATGCGGGAGTTAGGGATAGGGATTTTGCGTATTGAGAAGGCGGACCCGGAGGCGGGAAATTTCGTCTTAACTGTTTCGGAGGACTTGGATTGTTCGGGCTTGCCGGATATTGGGATAGAGGTGTGTAATTATGACGAGGGATTTATTGCTGGAATTTTTTACAAATTCACGGGACAAGTTTTCAAGGCAAAAGAGGTAGATTGTTGGGCGTCTGGAGATCGTACTTGTCGTTTCAAAGTTGACAAGGCAACATAAAAAAATCATAACCATTCACGAAAATTTAAACGATAAGTTTTAGAGGATAGGGGATAGGGGATAGGGTGTAGTTTTTTAGAAATTTAGAGAACAGTTTTTTGTTACAAAAATCATCGGAAGTACCGCAAGCGAAACGCCTGAATCCCAGGATCGCGGATGTCTCGCCTGTATTTCAGGATCGCAGGCATTTTGCCTGTGTTCCTTCAGATTCGCAGGCGGAACGCCTGCATCCCAGGATCGCGGGTATCTCGCCTGCATTTCAGGATCGCAGACATTTTGCCTGTGTTCCTTCAGATTCGCAGGCGGAACGCCTGCATCCCAGGATCGCGGGCGTCTCGCCTGCAAGCGGTTATACTCAACCGCAAATGAGAGAGGTTTAACATCTCAACAGCCTTTTTGTTTGCCTATCGGCAAAATGCAGGCGAGACGCTCGCGATCCGGTGGTCTCGCATGCATTGCAGGATCGCAGGCAATTCAGGATCGCAAACATTTCGCCTGGTGTTCCTTCAGATTCGCAGGCGGAACGCTTGCATCCCAGGATCGCGGGCGTCTCGCCTGCAAGCGGTTGTACTCAACCGCTAACGAGCGAGGTTATATCTCAACCGATTTTTTTGTTTGCCTATCGGCAAAATGCAGGCGAGACGCCCGCGATCCGGTGGTCTCGCCTGCATTCCAGAATCGCAGGCAATTCAGGATCGCAAACATTTCGCCTGGTATTTCTTCAGATTCGCAGGCGAAACGCCTGCATCCCAGGATCGCGGGCGTCTCGCCTGCAAGCGGTTGTACTCAACCGCAAACGAGCGAAGTTATCTCTCAACCGATTTTTTTGATTGCCTTTCGGCAAATTGCAGGCGGGACGCCCGCGATCCGATGGTCTCGCCTGCATTCCAGGATCGCAGGCAATTCAGGATCGCAAACATTTCGCCTGGTGTTTCTTCAGATTCGCAGGCGGAACGCCTGCATCACAGGATCGCGGGCGTCCCGCCTGCAAGCGGTTGTACTCAACCGCAAATGAGAGAGGTTTAGATCGCAACCGCCTTTTTGTTTGCCTATCGGCAAATGCAGGCGAGACACCTGCGATCCTTATTGCGAATTTTAAAAAACTATTATTTAGGGAACTTCTAAAAACCAAAAATTTATTTTTATTACCCACAGAGATCACGGAAGAAATTTTTAATTGGAATCGAAACATTATTTAAGGTTACAATTGATTTTTGATCTATACGTATCGTACTTGCAATTGCGGTAGCGACAAAGGCGCTGCTTAATCCTGCAAATGTGAATAAGATATTTACTTCATCGAATGATTGATGTTCTGTAGTTTCCGTGAAGTAAACTTTATCACGAATTTTATCATCGATTACAACTTGCGTTTCGGCGGTGAAACATTGGGCCGCTTTAAGTCCGCCAATTGCAACTGC
>JAISLW010000019.1 GCA_031277105.1 Planctomycetaceae bacterium
AGTCAATGGAGAAAAACGAAAATTATTTGATATTATTACAATGCTTACTCAATCGTTGGTAAAATTTTATGCGAAGGAAACAGACGAATTATATTTACCGCAAATTGAACATGCCGTAGATGAGTAGAAATTGTTTGTATTGATTGGAATTAAAGTGAATTGGAAGAACGCATCTCTAATAATTTTTAAGCTGTTCATACTTGAGTTTGTGTTTACTTCCGCCTGTTTAGTTTTCGGACGGCAGGCTTTGGCGCTTTAAAATCGCGGAATTTCCAGTACGAACAGGCAGGTATAAACTTCCGTAAATAATCCGATTCGGCTAATTTTAGATACAGTTGTTACCCGCTTGACAACATCGAAATTACCAATAAAATTACCTCCAAGTTTTTTGCAAATCGCAAAAAAAAAATGAAAAAAATACGACTTTTTTTGTCAAGCTTTAACCATTTTTTTATTAAAAATTCATACATAAGTTCCTTGTGTATAATGCTTTTTGCAAACAATATTACAAAAGCCCCCCAGATTAGGAGGGTTTTGAGACGCGGCGTAGTTCTTCGCGTGTACCACGAAAATTACAAAAGCCCCCCAGATTAGGAGGGTTTTGAGACCGGACAACCGGAATACGTACCGCGCGTTTTAATTACAAAAGCCCCCCAGATTAGGAGGGTTTTGAGACACCGGTATCATTTTATTTCTCCTTAAGTTTATTACAAAAGCCCCCCAGATTAGGGGGGTTTTGAGACGCCGCTTTTATGGTTGATCATGGCAAGCTGTTCATTACAAAAGCCCCCCAGATTAGGGGGGTTTTGAGACTATTGTCTGTGCCGTCTCTGAAAATCATAATATTACAAAAGCCCCCCAGATTAGGGGGGTTTTGAGACTCGTCCTGGTGTATCGTCAAGTTTCATAATTACAAAAGCCCCCCAGATTAGGGGGGTTTTGAGACTTTATAACAAATGTAATATTATGGATTCTAATTACAAAAGCCCCCCAGATTAGGGGGGTTTTGAGACGTAAATGTGATATTGGAGTCGATAGCGCTCCAATTACAAAAGCCCCCCAGATTAGGGGGGTTTTGAGACACACGTCCAGGTAGGGGAATTACGAATGCTGATTACAAAAGCCCCCCAGATTAGGGGGGTTTTGAGACGGGGCTAAGTCGTCGAGTACATTGCATTGTATTATTACAAAAGCCCCCCAGATTAGGGGGGTTTTGAGACACGATTGGTACCTGCATGTTGCCGAGAGTCCTAATTACAAAAGCCCCCCAGATTAGGGGGGGGTTGAGACCAGAACTGACGAGATGGATTTCAGACGTTTATTACAAAAGCCCCCCAGATATAGGGGGAGGGTGAGTCCATAAAACCTGTGCCATCGTTCCAGTTGTTTGTAATTACAAAAGGGCATCTTTAAAAATTCATTTATCTAGGTAGGCGGCGTTTCGCCCCTGCGTTTACTTTTTAGACCGCATTAGAGTTTATGATACCAATAAATTTTATTACTTCACAACGTCTAAAATACGTCTATTTTAAGCGTGCGAAGTATTAAATTTTATTGATGGTATAAACCGTAAAGCGGCGTTTCGGCGAAACGCCGCCTACCAGGACAAATGAATTTTTAGAGACGCCCACCTGGTTATTAGTTGTACTTTGTGTTCGAAGATTTTATTCTCTACAAATATGAATTTATCGGAAATTTTTGTAACTATTTAGTATTACATTTATTTTTTGGATTATACTTTTCGTACTTGTAATTCATTGATTTAAAAGCGTCAAGGTCTGCCGTCCGGTAGTTATGCGTGCGGCAGTGAACGCAAATTAAAACGCTAACAGTTTACAAATTTTTTATATCTTTTTTGTCATATTTTTATTCTTTGTGCCTTATTTAGTTATACCGCCTGTCGCCATACGATTGCTGAATACAATCATACAATTATTATGACACGTATAACAATAAGGAGATAATTTATGTTCGGTTTTATTATAAGTTTTTTTGTAGTTTGTTGTTTGCGTAAATATGCGTTTCGCGGTACAAATATCGGCGAATATATTGTTGATATTGCCATTTTGATTTTTATTACGCTGATGATCAATTCTGTGTAGTAATTTATATGAATCGTATTTGAAATTTATTGATGTAAAAGCATAAAAGCCTGTCGTCCGCTTGCTAGGCAGGCGAATGTAAACGAAAATTGTAACCGTTCATGGAAATTTAAGCAGAAGATTTTAGGGGATATGGTGCAGCGGCGTAGCGGGACAATTTTCGTAACAATAAACATTTGTCCCGCTAGGGACAACATGTTGGTAGAAAAAATGATACAAATTTTTAGCGTCCCGTTAAGGACGCAATGAGGGTTAAGGTTGTATTTATATGTTGTCGCTAGCGGGACAGATAGAACAAATATTTATTGTTACAATAAATCTATCCCCTACACCCTATCCCCTAAATCTCTACGCTCCTATAATTTCGTGAGAGGTAACCGTAAATTAAAGTGTGAACAGTTTAAAAGACATTCGTATTAGATACGCTCACTCGTATTTTATTGAAATATTACAGAAAAGGAGACCGTAAATGTTCTATAGATTTAATTATAACTATACGCGAATAATGACGCTAGAAAAATTACGTAAAGACAACAGCGGTTATGGTTGTTTGTTTATCATATTGCTGATTTCAATTGTTATAATCAGTTTCAACTTACTGGAAGAATCGCCGGTTTTAGCAACTATAATATCTTTCTGTAGTTTTATTTTGCTCTCTCACTTTTTTAACAAAGCAAAAAGATATTATAAGAAATGTTGCTCTCTTTTAAATTTATGCGAAGACTTATTCGGTCACTGGGACGGAGCAAGAAAAGAATTTAACGCCGCCGCATCAATCGCAGAAATATCGCATTATAAAAGAGAAGCAAAAAGAATAGAAGAAAAACTAGTCGAAATAAGAATCATTTTAGACGTAATCTCAAGTGAAAATAAAGCAAATGAATACGAAAGCAGATTATACAATATTCATATTAATTGGCTAAAAGAAACAATACAACAACTAGATAACGAACAAAGATTTTTCAACGACCGAATAAATTTTAATAAAAAACAAAAATACAAAAAATATAATCACACAAACAAAAAAGGTAACCGTTCACGGAAATTTTAAACGCTAGATTTTTAGGGGTTAGGGAGTAGTTTTTTAGAAAACTAACAATTTTTGTTACAAAAAAATTGTCCCACATGTCCTTCCTGTCCCGCTTGTCCCTAAAAATTTGGTTATGGTAACTTATTAAACTGTTCGCACTTTAATTTGCGTTTACCTCCGCCTGCCTAGATTTCGGACGGCAGGCTTTTACGCTTTTAAATCACTGAATTTCAAGTACGAACAGTATAAACGAATTTCCGTGAACGGTTACCAAAAAAGAACACTCTTCAGAAAATAAGATAAACTCTATACCGCTCGTACTTGACATCCGACGATTTAAAAGTATAAATGCCCGTTGTCCAAAAACTAGGCAGGCGAAGATAAACGAAAATTAATGTGTGACCAGTTTAAAAAATAGTAACCGTTCACGAAAATTTAAGCGACAAGTTTTAGGGGATAGGGAGTAGCTTTTTAGAAAACTAGATAACCGTTTTTTGTTACAAAAAATCGTTTGAAGGATCGTAGGCGTCTCGCCTGTGTTCCTTCTCAATTTTTTGTTATAAAAAAATTGTCTCATTTGTCCCTCATGTTACACTTGTCCCTCAAAAATTGACAAAACGTAATTTAATAAACAATTTTCCATAAACGGTTACAAAAATTAATTTCGTATATGTTCGCTTAAATATCACAAAATTTTAGCGGGATTAAAGTATAATAATTTGTCAATATTGTTAGTACGGAGTCCGCATAATAAATTAAAATGAACTACAAAACAGAAAAATTTGAACCGTCAAAAGAACAAATTCAACGTCTAAAAGACCTCGCCGAAGATTGGCAAGAAATTTGGGGACAAATTTGTACGGAATTATATAACCGTTTGCCGCCTGTCGCTAGAAAATTTGTATCGCAAAATGATATAGATGATTTTATTAGTTACATCATTTTTAGTTTTTACAAAAAAATCAGATCAAAAAAATTGCTTGCTGACTATGACGACGCCAAAGGCGATATTTATCAATGGCTCTGCAATAGAACAAATATTACATATTACGGACGAGAATACCGTACAAAACTCTTAAGCGATAAAATTATGCATACGCATAAAAAAAATTCTAATACCGGAAAAATTGAAAAGAATAGTCGCGTACAACTTACATCTATTGATGTTGATGAAAAATACGAAAAAGGAAATACGCATGCCAGTATGTTAGAAGATAAAAAATCTGCGCGTTATTCTATACAAAAACGTTCTCACGAACTTATGAATAAATTGACCAATGACCCGATTATTCTGGAAATTACTAAACCGAATGCTAACAGTCAATACGCTTGTTTGCAACTCTACACGCGGATTGACCGCGCCGATGAAAAAATGAATCAACTTGTCGAAATATTATGCCAAACCGTCCGTAAATCAAACGCCGCTTACCAAGCCCCAGATACAATAATACGAGAAGAACATAAAATCGCATACGATTTTCTGGAAGATGAAATCGAACAAATTATAGACAAAAAAAATGATACAAACAAAAATAATTCACGCTATATTGCAAAAACAATCCAAGATTTAGACGCTAAACTTGACTATGTTAAATATAAACAAATTTTTAGCCCGTTAAATTGCAATCAGGTTGTTAAGTTACTTAATATATCCAGAAACAACGAATCTCAATTGCGCGGACGTTACAGTGATTCGCTGCCTAATTTATTATCGAATTATAAAAATGAATATGAAAATATCGTCGAATAAGTTGTCAGAAATATAATGTTTTGTTCTTATATTATATATGTATCGTACTTGAAATTCATCAATGTAAAAGCGTAAAAGTTTGCCGTCCGATAGTAGGCAGGCGAAGGTAAACGCAAATTTAAGTGCGAATAGTTTAAAATGTCCTGCCCCTATCGTGGCAGAGTTATTTGTGGACATTTAACCGCAGGTCAGAGACCTGCGGTTATGAAAATACCGTCCCTATCGGGACGAAGACAAGTCATTAACCAAAATATAACGCTACACTGAATAGTTACAAAAATTTAAATAAAGGAATAATCAAATGACAAATGAAATACTTACGGATTCGGAATTGACGTTGCTTGAATATATTTATCAAGACGTTGAATTGCCGGTTTTTGAAATAACGTTACAGCCGCATGAGACTGTACGAAAACAACAAAATTTATACGACGCCGCAACACAAAAATTTTTGACAAAACCTACGTCGTTACTTGTCGCCGACGACGGCAGACCTGATCAGTCGCTTAAATCAATAACGCAAACTGACAGCGCCTTAAAACTCGACGACAAAAAAATCATAATTAAAACGCAACTCGACGACGCATGGCAATTACGCCTTTGCATCGTCAACGAAGACAATACGCCTTTTAACATAGAACGTGTTCGTATCGGCAACGTCCCCGCTTTTCAAGATAATAATAACCCCGCAATTTGGAACTTCAACTTGCAATTTATGGATAATTATTGCCGTAGAAATTTTCTTGAACAACCTATATTTGTACATTTAAATAACGGTTATCAAATTAAATGTATGCCGCCTTTTATATAACACGCACTTGAAAATCAGTGATTTATACGTATCGTACTTGAAATTCATTTGATGTAAAAGCGTCAAAGCCTGCCGTCCGAAATCTAGCAGACGCATGTAAACTCAAATTCAAGTGTGAACAGTTTACAAAATTACAAAATTAAAAAATGACTTTCGCGCCTCCTAATCCAGATTGGAAATGGTTCGGGTCGCTTTCAACGCAGGACGTTGAAAAATATACGAACTCGAACCCTAATATTACATGGTTACAAAATGCAAAAAATTGGATAAAAAATCGTTCCGCCGAAGGACCGCCGGACGGTTATGTTCCGGTGTTGACTGCCGCCGGTCGAAGCGGCGGACAACTGGGATTTATCACGGTTGATGAAAAACGAACTTACGGCAAATCTTCAAATCCGTCTGAATTTGAATCGCACGCATACGACGCCGCTAAAATTGTTTTCGATCTGTTCAAGCCTTTTAATACTTCGCTTGGCGAACCGTTTGTTGAGATTTATCTTGATTTGCGAGGCGGCGGCGATTCGTTATCGTTGCCTGCGGTGATTGCCGCGTTGGGGCGGTTGGTTGGGATTAGTTTGTCTGATATTTTTGTTTCAACAGGTAGTTTGAGCGGCGGCAATTTGAAACCGGTTAACGCCGATACGCTTGCCAATAAAATAGAAGTTGCTAAACGGTTCGGGTATAAAAAATTAATTGTTGTAAAAGGACAAGACGGAATTATCGATATTGATGGAATAGAAATTATTGAGGTTGACGTTAATCCGTTGTCGGCTCTGTTTGATATTATCGAATTGTCAACAAATCAAAACGACGTAGGAATAGGTATTGCTCGTTTATTAGCCGCTTATGGCAACCGAAATATCCGCAATAAATTGGATAAAGTAGAATCAGTCGTAAAACCTTTTTTATGCAATTCTAATAATATTGTTCGGCATATTGCAAATGATTTATTGTCCCGATCTGCTTTGCATAACGGCGCAACAGAAAAATCAGCAGAATATCGTAAAACCGCCGGCGCTCTAAATTGGAATGAAATACCGACGGACAATCTCGGTCATTATATGCGTTACGAGCAAGCGGCGTCGTGTTCAGTGTTAGCGGTAGATTGCGGCGAATGGCATGACGACCATTTTTATCATAATGAAGTTGATAAACGATTGAGCAACTTGACGCAGGCGATTATTGGTAAATTTGCCGACGCCGATGATTATCTTTCGGCGCTGACTATGTTGAATACGCGGGCGTTGCGGCGGCGGTTTATTGCACGGTTAAATTATGGCGCTAAACAATCTCATGCAATTGCACTACTAAAATCAGCATGGAACGATTTAACGTTTATGATTAATGATTGGGATAAAATTTGGAATTATGCGGACAAAATTTACAGATATGATACAAATTTTGAAAGACAACGAAATTATTGTTTGGAATGTTTAGCAGACTACAAGCGAATCGCAAACGGAACATCGACAATGGAACTTGTTAGAATAAATGAATTTCTCAATTTATTAAAATATGAAAATAAGGATAATGCAATTTTTACTCTTAAAGACGGTTTTGATTATATCGCTTGGATACAATATCAATATATTTTCAATGATAAAAATAAACTTTCTGAAGATGAGTTGGCAAAATTTATTGATAAAGTTGACGCGACTTTTGAGAAATGGATAGCGTATCCTAATTTTCTAGCGTATGAATTTTTATTACGGTATAAATTTGTCAACGGTTCTCAAAAAGAACATTGTTTATCGCAACTAACGAGGGTAAATTTAGACGTTGAGGCAACGAGTATTGAAACGTTGCTCATGTTGCGGACGCGTCAAGTATTGATGGACAACGGAATCAAAGTTGCCGATCCAGTCGTACCGCCGGAAGACGCGCAATTACGTAAAATTTACGATGATTTAGTTTCCAACACTAATACATTAATAAACCGTTGCCCATATTAATCGTGTTGCTTGTACTTGAAATTCAGTGATGTATACTGCTCGTACTTGAAATTCAGCGATTTAAAAGCGTCAAAGCCTGCCGTCCGAAAGCTAGGCAGGCGAAGGTAAACGCAAACTCAAGTACGAATAGTTTAAAAGCGTAAAAGTCCGCCTTCTGATAGCGATAAACTATTTACACTTTAACATGCGTTTTTTAATTTGATTTTTTGTAACGATAATTGTCCATAAATTTTTTTCGCACACAGCGGGGCGAAATTCAACGTAATTTATTGATCAAAAAATTCGCTACTCAATATTTGTGCGTATTTTTTAAAAACGTAATTTAAAGTGCGAAAAATATAAACAACGGAAACGCAAATTTAATTGCGAACAGTTTAAAATCTTATCCGCAAAAAACGGTAATTGACAAAATGTAATTCAACCGGATAATAATTGCCCTTTCAACGCAACCGGCTTGACGCAGCTAGTACTGGTTTGTTGAATATTGAATAAGAGAAAAATTTTTTGTTGCAAAAAATCGTCAAAAGGATCGCAGACGTTCCCGCCGGCATGCGGTTGCACTCAATCGCTAGTGATTGAGGTTTTAAACTATTCGTACTTGAGTTTGCGTTTACCTTCGCCTGCCTAGCTTTCGGACGGCAGGCTTTGACGCTTTTAAATCGCTGAATTTCAAGTACGAGCAGTATAATTTCAACCGCTTTGTACTATTCACACTTTAAAATACGTTTTTTTATTCGGGCGTCTCTAAAAATTCATTTGTCCAGGTAGGCGGCGTTTCGCCGAAACGCCGCAATAGAGTTTACGATGCTAATAAATTTTGTTACTTCACGATGTTTAAAATATATCTATTTTATACGTTATGAATTACTAAAATTTAATAATCGTTTTATACGTAT
>JAISLW010000287.1 GCA_031277105.1 Planctomycetaceae bacterium
GCAAATATAATATAATAAACATGGCGCCAAAATAAATTTTAATTTTTGAAAATCCGTTGTAAAACTCATTTGTGAACAGCCTACGTCAACGGCAATCAATAAAGCGGTTGAGATAAAAAACTCAATCACTAGCGGTTGAGTACAACCGCAAGCAGGCGAGACGCCCGCGATCCTGTGATGCGGGCGTTTCGCCTGCGAACCTGAAGAAACATCAGGCGAAATGTTTGCGATCCTGAAATGCCTGCGATTCTGAAATACAGGCGAGACCAACGGATCGCGGGCGTCCCGCCTGCAATTTGCCGATAGGCAAACAAAAAGGCGGTTACGATCTAAACCTTGCTCATCGGCGGTTGAGTACAACCGCTTGCAGGCGAGACGCCCGCGATCCGTTGGTCTGTGAATCGCTTTAAAAACGATTGGGCATCTCTAAAAATTCACGGCGGCGGTAAACGCAAATTCCGGTGTGAACAGTTTAAAATAATTTCTTTTTATTTTTAAAATTTTTGTTATACTTCTCACTTTTGAGATTTATTGATTTAACAGCGTCAAAGCCTGCCGTCCGAAATCTAGGCAGGCGAAGGTAAACGAAAACTCAAGTGCGGACAGTTTAAAACATCTTGCTTAAAATTTCGTGAAGTGTTACCCGATATGAACAGTAGTCATAATTTTTAATTTTTGTTACAAAAATGTTATTACGTCGAGTTTCGGTTGGTTTTTTTATTGTTTTATGTTTTTTGTTATTGTGTTATCTTGATTTTCATATTGGTCCTTATAGTAACAGGGAGCATAGGATATGGTTGCCGCGCGGGGTAATATTGATTCCTTGTTATTTATTTTGCGTATTTTTTTTATCGCGCGAGGTTATTCGTATATTGAATGCTGCGGGTTTGCATCCGCTTTCTTGGACGGTTTATTTGGGTAATAGTCTTATAGTGATAAATAGTTGGCTTGCGAATGTATTTCAACAATATCATCTTGAAGTATGTAAAACGCAAATATCGCAAGGCGGTTGGCATTGGGCGGCGACGGCTAGTTTATTTGCGTTGTTATCGATAGCGATTGCTGTGATGATTTCTTTTAGCGCCGAAATGCGGCGTTATTCTCATCCGGGCGGCGTTACAATTAATCTTGCGGGGTCGATTTTTGCAATATCGTATCTTGGCGTTTTGTCGTGTTTTTTGATACAGCTTTATATGGCTTATGGCGTCATGGCGCTTTTGTCGGTAGTTATTGTAACGAAGATGTGCGATATGGGCGCTTATTTTGTCGGCAAGGCGATAGGTCGAAACAAAATGTCGCCTGATTTGAGTCCGGGCAAAACGATTGAGGGCGCTATTGGCGGAATTGTGTTTGCGTGTCTGGGGGCGTTGATATTGTTTGTTGTTGCGATTCCGGTTGTGATTCCTAATTATGAATCTAGTAAAAATTCCCTACTATACGGTTGGATTATTTTCGGTACAATTGTCGCAATTGTGGGAATGATTGGAGATCTAGCGGGATCGTTGATAAAACGCGATAGCAACATGAAAGATTCAGGACATAGTATTCCAGGATTTGGCGGCGTGTTGGATGTTTTTGATTCATTATTAATGGCGGCGCCGGCGGCGTATTTTTTATGGACGTTTGGCATCGTAGGATCCGCAGGATAACTTTTTTTAATTCGGAATGCGGAATTAAAATTTTGATTTCAAATTTAAAATAATCCTTGTAATTTGCGTAATCTGTGAACAAAAATAATGATCTACAGATTACGCAGATTAAAAGGATTTTTTAAACTAATTCCGAATTACGAATTACGAATTTTAAAAAAACAGGAGGCTATAAATTCGACAATATATCAAGTATTAGAGGGCAGGTTAAAGGATCTGTTCGGCGGTTTAGTATAATTTTTCTTGCGACTGGCGCTTTTGCGGCGCCTTCGATGAGGGCGATATGCGATTCGGGCGAGTTTGAAGTTCAATGTCTTGTAACTAATCCGTTACGTTATGACAAGAATAATCAACCTGTCAAAACGCCCGCACGTGAATTTGCGGCGGAGTATGAAATTCCGGTTTGTGAGAAGGAGGAGTTTAAGTCGCAGGAGTTTTATGATTTTATTTATTTGATGCGTCCTGATTTATTATTTGTTTGTGATTTTGGTCATATATTATCTAAGCTTGCTCTTCGCGGCGCGTTGCTTGGCGGTATTAACTTGCATGGTTCTCTTTTGCCTAAATATCGCGGGGCGGCGCCGGTGAACTGGGCGGTAATCAACGGCGATTCTTTTACGGGCGTGAGTATAATTCACATGGAACCTGCGATAGACGCCGGTCCCGTGATAGCCCAAAGTCCTCCGATAGCGATTAGTCCGCATGAGGACGTTTTGAGTCTAGAGTTGCGTTTAGCGGAATTTGGCGCGCCGCTTGTTCTGGAAACAATTCGCAAAATGGCAAGCGGCGATCCAGTCAGAATTATTGAGCAGATACATAGTCAATCAACGAAAGCGCCGAAGTTGACGAAAGAAGACGGACGCGTAAAGTGGAATTTGAAATCGCGCGAAATTTACAATTGGTTTCGCGCTACCGTCGAATGGCCACGATTATTCACAACTTGGAATAGAAAAAATAAACAAGAATTAAGATTGATTTTAGGAGAAATAATTCCTTTGTCGGATAATTTTGAAGATATAATCGGATTTGATTACACGTCGCCGTTAGTCGTACCGCCAATTCTAATGGACGCAAAATTGGACAACTTAAATATGATAAACAACGAAACAAAAAAAGCCGAACAAAAGAAACAACAACAATTAAAAACAAACAAAAAAAAATTCCAAACAGAAAATAAAACGCCGTATAATTCGCAAATTATACGAAAAACGCAGAGACCAGAATGGATTAAAGCAGGCGTCGTCGTGAAAGCGGAAGGCAATGATTTAATTGTTGCGGCGGGCGAAGGCGTAATAAAAATATTAAAAATTCAACCAGCCGGAAAAAGAATGATGACAACGCACGAATTTTTAGAAGGTCATAAAATAGAACCCGGCGAAAAATTCATATAACCGCTAAAAAATACAGTAACCGTTTACGAAAATTTAATCGCGAGATTTTAGAGGTTAGAGGTAATGATTAGGGAGTAGGGAGTTGTTTTTTAAAAATTTAGAGAACAGTTTTTTGTTATAAAAAAATGTCACACTTGTCCCTCAAAAATTGTCAAGACGTAATTTAATAAACAAAATTTTCGTGAACGGTTACAAATGGGTATCTCTAAAAAATCATTTGTCCAGGTAGGCGGCGTTTCGCCGAAACGCCGCAGTAGAGTTTATGACGCCAATAAATTTTATTACTTTACAACGTCTAAAATATATCTATTTTGTACGTTATGAATTATTAAAATTTAATAATTATTTTGTGCGTATTGCGGCGTTTCGGCGAAACGCCGCCTACCTTTTTACAAAAAAATTTTTAGAGACGCCCCAATTTTACAGATATGAGAGATAATATTTTATTGAAGTTAGCGTCGGGCGAGCGGTTGACGTATTCGGAGGGCGTTTATTTATTTCGCGAGTTTAATCTTCATGAGCTTGGCGTGATGGCTGATAGTATTCGTTGCGATTTGCATGGGGACAATACTTATTATGTTGTCAATGCTCATATTAACCCGACGAATATTTGTAAGGTTTGTTGTCCGTTGTGTGCGTTTGCGGCAGTTGAGGGCGATGTTCGCGGTTATGTTTTGGGGCTTGATGAAATTTTGCGGTTAGTGGAATCGGCGGCGAATAATAACGTAACGCAAATTCATATTGTTTGTAGTATTCATCCGTCTAAATCTTTTTCGTGGTATCGTGAAATAATTTCTACAATTCATAGCGCTTTCCCGTTGATTCATATTAAGGCATATACGGCGGTAGAGATTGCGTATTTTTCGGAAGCGTCGGGCAAGTCGATTTATGAAGTTTTGAGCGAGTTAAGGTCGTGTGGTTTATCGAGTTTACCTGGCGGCGGCGCTGAAATTTTTGACGAAAGTATAAGACAAAAAATTGCGCCGAATAAGATAAGCGCTGATGTTTGGTTGAATGTTCATCGGGTTGCTCATAGTTTGGGGATGGTTACGAATGCTTCGATGTTATTTGGTCATATTGAGACGTGCGAGCATAGGGTTGGTCATTTGATCCGTTTGCGCGACTTGCAAGACGAATCTATTAGTAAGCGTAGTAGCGGCGATGTTAATAAATCTGGCGGCGGCGATGATTTTAATGGCGGCGGTTATTTTGATTGTTTTGTGCCGTTGGTTTATCATGGAGCGAATACGGAGTTATCGCGGACGACGAGTATTGAGCCGATTTCGCCGCAAGATATTTTGAAAACGATTGCGGTTGCGAGATTGATTTTACGCAACATAATTCATATAAAATCGTATTGGGTAACTTTGGGTGAATCGTTAGCGCAAGTTGCGCTTTCGTATGGCGCCGATCATTTTGACGGAACTGTCTTTGAAGAAAAAATACACCACGAAGCGGGAGCAAATACGCCAAAAGGATTAACCGAAAAACAAATTCAAAAACTAATTACCGATGCAAAAAAAATCCCTATAAAAAAGAATTTCTAAATAGAACTCATAAAAACACAAATTTATTTTTATTAACAACAGAGAACACAAAGAAAATTTTTAATTGGAATCAAAACGTTATTTAATATTATAATTGACATTTTGATTTAAAATATTTTTTAAAAAATTCCTCTCGGTGAACTCTGCATTCTCGGCGTTTAAATAAAAAATGGGCATCTCTAAAAATTCATTTGTAAGGTAGGCGGCGTTTCGCCGCTGTGTTTATTTTTGGGCCGCAATACGCGTAAAACGATTATTAAATTTTAATAATTCATAACATATAAAATAGATGTATTTTAGGCATTGTGAAATAATAAAATTTATCGATGTCGTAAATTCTACTGCGGCCCAAAATTAAACACTGGGCGAAACGCCGCCTACCTAGACAAATGAATTTTTAAACTATTCGTACTTGAGTTTGCGTTTACCTTCGCCTGCCTAGCTTTCGGACGGCAGGCTTTGACGCTTTTAAATCGCTGAATTTCAAGTACGAGCAGTATAGA
>JAISLW010000091.1 GCA_031277105.1 Planctomycetaceae bacterium
AGCTTTGTCGTATGAAGGCTCTATTGTCCTTGATTTCTTTGCCGGTTCGGGAACAACCGGACGAGTATGTATTGAAGAAAACCGACACTCCATTATGGTAGATGCCGATGCTTCATTAAATACATACTTCGGCAAACATATCGAAAATATGGGTACAAACATTTTCCAAAAACCATATCAGATTATTCGTGATATGGATATAAAGGAATTGTTCGAAAAAATGAATGAACAAAGTAAAAATATTTTTATATCTGATTTTTCTGATGACAATCATAGAGAAGAAAATATTGTCGCCAGAACGTTGCCAATTCAGAAACAAGAACATGTTACGGATTATGATAATGTAACTTATACCTATTTGAAAAACAATTATAAATAATAACTTAACAATGAATTTCCAGTACGAACAATATATCTGCTGTTATATTTGTCCGTGAAATATGATGGTTGTTGTTTTGATATTTTATATTTTGAGCGTGATGAAAATGTAATAATTTTTTTTATTAAAATTTTTTATCTTGTTTTTGTTTAGTTTTATCAAATTTTATGTTTTTTTGTTTTCTATGTTTTTTATCTGGCATAGCAATTGCAACAACTCAATTACGAAATTATTTGTCAAGGCAACCGTGAACGAGTATACTGCTCGTACTTGAAATTCAGCGATTTAAAAGCGTCAAAGCCTGCCGTCCGAAAGCTAGGCAGGCGAAGGTAAACGCAAACTCAAGTACGAATAGTTTAAATATTGTAATGGAAGTTTCTAAAAACTAATTTGTTTAAAAAAGGAGAGTTAAAAAAATGAAAACAAATATTACTTTGTTTGTATTGGTTATGTTAGTTGTGTTGTTATTTTGTTGCGCTGTTTCAATGACGATAGCGGCGGAGAATAATAAACCGAATATTCTTTTTATTGCGGTTGATGATTTGCGTACTGAATTGGGATGTTACGGGAAAAGTCAAATTAAATCGCCGAATATAGACCGTTTGGCGTCGCAAGGCACGCTTTTTGAGCATGCTTATTGTATGGTTTCCGTTTGCGGCGCGTCGCGTTCTGCGTTGTTGACGGGAACGCGTCCGAAATATAACCGTTTTGTCAGCGCTCATATTTATGCTTCCAAAGACGCTCCCAATGCAATTCCATTGAATACGCATTTCAAAAAACACGGCTACACGACAATCAATAACGGCAAAGTTTTTCATTTCGCCGACGATCACAACAACGGTTGGAGCGAACCTGCATGGCGACCAAAAGCACAAACTTACGCATTGCAAGAATCGCTGGAAACATTGCAAAAAGATAAGACAAATAAAAAAGGTAAAGATAAAGGTAAAGATAAAGATAAAGATAAAAATAAAAACAATAAACCCGACGCAAGAGGTCCCGCATGGGAATCCGCAGACGTGCCGGATAATTTTTATCGCGACGGGCAAACGTTGGAAAAAAGTCTGACAGATTTACGCAAACTTGCCAAAGACGACAAGCCGTTTTTTCTTGCGGTAGGTTTTGTGAAACCGCATCTCCCTTTTGTCGCGCCTAAAAAATATTGGGATTTGTACAAAAAAGAAGATATTAAACTCCCCGAAAATTTTCGTTACACGCCTAAAAATGTTCCCAAAGAAGCGGTTCATAATTTTGGCGAATTGCGCGGCTATGCGAATATCCCAAAAAACAACGAGCCGATTTCAGATCAAACCGCTAAAAATTTAATTCACGGTTATTATGCTTGCGTTAGTTATACGGACGCGTTGATAGGTCGTTTGCTTTTGGAATTGGAGGCGTTGAAACTTTCGGACAATACGATTATTGTGCTTTGGGGCGATCACGGTTGGCATTTAGGCGAGCACACGATGTGGTCAAAACACGCCGTATTTGAAAACACGATGAATGCGCCGTTGATTATTAAATTGCCCGCACAAAAAGAGGCGAAACGATTTTCGTTGCCTGTTGAGTTTATTGATATTTATCCGACGTTAAACGAACTGGCGGGCTTGCCGGAACCGCAACAAAATCAATTGCAAGGAAAGAGTCTGATTCCGTTAATTGAAAAACGGGTTACGCCGGACAAATTGTATGCCGCCGGACGTTTTGGCGCAGGCGATACAATTTTTGACGGACGATTCCGTTACAGCGAATTTCGCACAAAAAAAGGCGGCGGCGAAATAATTGCCCGAATGTTGTACGACCACAAAACCGATCCGCGCGAAAACATAAATGTTATTGACAAGAACGAAAATAAAAAAATTATAGAAGAATTAAGCAAAGAATTAAAACGAACTATCGACCTGCCATAAATAATTCGTAACAGACAATAGTTCGCGAAATACTTGGAATATACTATTCACACTTTAAAATACGTTTTGACGTTAATTACAAAATTCCTCTGTGTCATCTGTGGTTAATAAAAATAAATTTGTGATTTTTAGAAATTTTCGTTAGGGATAATTTTTTTGTAACAAAAAATTGAGGAACGCAACCGTCTCGGCTGCAATTTGCCGAAATGCAAACAAAAAGACTGTTGAGATATAACCTCGCTCATCGGCGGTTGAGTACAACCGCATGCTGGCGAGACGCCTGCGATCCTTCTGACAATTTTTTGTAACAAAAATATATTTCTTTCAATTCTCGATTTTGCATGACGGATCGTTGATCCGTCATGCGGAACATTGAATATTGGTAACCGTTCACGGCAATTTGTTATCAAATTACGCATTGTTGATTTTGAGTTTTTTTATGGACAAAGTCCATTCACAATTTTGAAATAAAAATTTTTAATTCCTAATTCCTAATTAAAAATTTTGGAGAAATATAATGAGATTACGATTTGATTTTGTTTTAATGTTATTTTTGGTTTTGGTTTTTTCCGTTTACGGTTATGCGGATGAATTGGCGGATAAGAAAACGGATTCAAACTTGCCGCGTAAGCCGAATGTGCTTTTTATTGCAATAGATGATTTGCGCGATTGGACTGGTTACAGCGCAGGTCATCCTCAAGTTAAAACGCCTTCGCTTGACAAACTTTCGGCTTCGGGCGTAGCCTTTACGCATTCTTATTGTGCTTCCGCCTGTTGTAATCCTTCGCGGACGGCATTATTGACAGGACTTCGACCTTCCGAAACGGGCGTTTATTTAAACAGCGACGATTGGCGTACAATTATTTCACCGGACGTTGTTACGCTTCACGAACACTTTCAACAAAACGGTTACAAAACACTCGGCGCAGGTAAAATTTATCACGGCTCATATCCGGCAAAAAAAGGTTGGGACGATTATCTTGTCCAAAACAAAAAACTAATTACAAATAAAATAACAAAAACTAAACGCAACAAAAACGAAGACGACGACAAATATCTCGACGGCGTCGGCGGTATTAAATTTCAACCGCTTGAAGTCGCCGATGAACAAATGGAAGATTATCATATCGTTCAATACGGAATCGACGAACTCAATAAAAAACACAATAAACCCTTCTTTCTAGCAATCGGACTCCATAAACCGCACATGCCATGGAACGTGCCAAAAAAATATTACGATTTATATCCGCTCGACAAAATCGTTCTGCCCAAAGTATTGGAAAATGATTTGAACGATTTACCGCCGGAAGGAATTAAATTTGCTAAACCAAGCGGCGATCATGCGGCAATTCTTGAATCAGGACGTTGGAAACACGCCGTACAAGGTTATCTGGCGGCAATTACATTTTGCGATGCGCAAATAGGACGTTTGCTCGACGCTTTTGAAAAAAGTTCGTACAGTGAAAATACGATTATCGTCTTATGGAGCGATCACGGTTGGCATCACGGCGAAAAATCGCATTGGCGAAAGTTCGCAATGTGGGAAGAAGCAAACCGTGCGCCGCTGATATGGAAGGTTCCGGGCTTGACCAAAGCAGGTAAAAAAATTGATGCGCCAATAGATTTAACTCATATTTACCCGACTCTTTGCGATTTAACCGGAATTGCAAAACCGAAACAAGAATTGTCCGGTAAAAGCATCCGCCCGCTGCTTGAAGGAAATACTGACGAAACAGAACATGTTGCCGTTATGACTTATGGATACAAAAATCACGCAGTCAGAACAAATAAATGGCGCTATATCAATTACGAAAACGGAGGCGAAGAACTTTACGATGAAACCAAAGACCCGCTAGAATGGAAAAACCTCGCCAAACAAAAAGAATTTGCCCAAATAAAAAATGACCTCGCTAAATTTCTACCCAAAACAAATAAACCCCCGCAAAAAAAAATCAACAACCAGAAAAGAAAATAATCTTAACAAAAAAACTAAACAGTAACCGTTCACGAAAATTTAAACGCTAAGTTTTAGGGGTTAGTGAGTAGTTTTTTGTAAGTATTGAGCAGTCGTAATTATTTTTTGTAACGATAATGCTAATTGCCCAGATGGGGCGAAATATAACGTAATTTAGAATCAAAAAATATTTATACGAATAGTTATGTATTGTTAAAAAACTTGATTTTTAATACGAACAATAAAAAATCTCTACTTAATTCTCGTGAACGGTTACCAATATTTTCTCATGTTTTATAAGATTGGGCTATTGTTTTTTACTCCACTTTTATCCCCCTATTGACTTGGAGTAAACTCTAACTGGTAAAATGTTCCAAATAAGAAAATTAACAACTCGACAGTCAATCACAATTTAATCAATGGAACTTCTAAAAACCACAAATTTATTTTTTAAAAGTTCCCTATACGGCATTTATGAGAGGGAATATTTTTATGACAATTGCGGAAGTTGGTAAAAAGTTTGAGATTTCAACGGATACGCTTCGTTATTATGAACGTATCGGATTGATTCCAAACGTAAAACGTAACGAAAACGGAATACGAAATTATTCCGAAGAAGATTGTAATTGGATCGGTTTTATTAAATGTATGCGAAACGCAGGAGTTCAAGTCGAGGCATTGGTTGAATATGTCGCGTTGTTTCAAAAAGGAGAATCAACACACTCCGCCCGAAAACAAATCCTCGTTGAACAACAAATTAAACTCGCCCAAAAACTAGCCGATATAAAATCAACCCTAAAACGCCTAAACAATAAAATCGAAAACTACGACAAACTACTCGTCCCAGCACAAAAAAAATTAAAAAATAATAACAACAAAAATATTTTCCAATAGGCATCTCTAAAAATTCATTTGTTCAAGTAGGCGGCGTTTCGCCCCGTGTTTAATTTTGTGCCGCAGTAGAGTTTATACCGCTAATAAATGTTAATATTTCACAACGCCTAAAATAAATTTTATTTTATACGTTATGAATTATTAAAATTTAATGATTGTTTTATACGTAATGCGGCGTTTCGGCGAAACACCGCCTACCTTTTTGCAAAAAAATGAATTTTTATAGATGCCCAAAGAAATCAAATAAACACAAATTTATTTTTATTAAACGCCGAAAACACAGAGTTCACAGAGAGAAATTTTTAATCGGAATCAAAACATTACTTAAGGTTGCAATTAACTTTTGATTTAAAATAATTTTTTAAAAAACTTCCTCTCTAGACTCTGTGGTTAATAAAAAATAACTTTGTGGTTTTTAGAAGTTGTCAACAATGATTTTTGTTTTGTATGTTTTGTATTTTCAAAAAAATTAAATTTAGAATTAAATTTAATTTTAACCTAAACCTTAAATGAAAGGAAAAAAAGATGAAAACTGTTATTTGTTTATTAGCGTCTGCGATTGCTTTGTGCGGGACTGTATTCGCACAAAACAAAGAAAAAACGCCTAACCAGAATACTCCTAACCAAAATAAAAACAAAATCCTTATTGCCTATTTTTCTTGGGGCGGAAATACCCGATCAATGGCAAAACAAATTCAAGAACAAACCGGCGGCGATTTATTTGAAATTGTTGCGGTCAAACCTTACCCTAAAAATTACGACGAATGCGTATCGCTTGCAAAAAAAGAACAACAAAACAATACCCGCCCGCAATTTTCCGGCGAAGTAAAAAATATTGCGGATTATGACGTGATTTTTGTCGGCTATCCGAATTGGTGGGGATCAATGCCGATGGTGTTGTTTACTTTTTTGGAAAAGTA
>JAISLW010000205.1 GCA_031277105.1 Planctomycetaceae bacterium
ATCTTTAACTTACTCGCCTCTTTAGGCGTCTTGCCAACTAACAACTCGCCAACCGTCTTTTGAACAATATAACGCACAATATATTGCGGAGTATAAAAAACGCCGCCAGATTTACGCACTTCCGGCTTCGTCTCTATTTTGACCCGACCGCCGCTAGTCAAACGAATCGTCTTGCCAAGAAATTGCTCGTAAACGCTGCCAAGTATCTCAACAGGTATAACCGAAAAATTATAAGGACTAGGATAATATAAATCGCGCACAATCGACTGAATAACGTCATTGTCTATATTTATCGTTGCGCTAATTTTATCCTTGTCAAAATTAAAAAGACCTGAATTATATTTTTCATCGGCGCAAATAAATCTCTTGAAAAGGTTCTGATAAAAATTACCGCGTTCTACCGCCCGCTTTAATGAATTTTGCGGTTCAATTCCGCGGTCTTCCGCTATGCGTAAAAAAATAATACGGTCAAGCGTTTGCTGTACGACAAAATTAAGTTCGGCTTCAGTTAGATATTTATTGTTACGATAAATAGACGTTGCAAGCGCCTTTCGCCAATCGTCCATTAGTTGCAAGAAATCATCGTCAACCGTCGAGACGCCTTTTTTATGCGTGTCGTTTTTGATAAATTTTTCAAGCCCGCCCTTGAGAACGCTTTCCTTGCCAAATGTATTCCAGATCAATTCGAAACCATTAGTCGAATTATTTTTGTCCCGAACATAGTCAAGATAAGTCAAATAAATCAACCGCCCCGTTGAAACTTTATCCGACAAACTCGGTTTATGCGTGCAATCATAAACTGCAAACTCCTTAAAATTCGTAACTATACTAATCGCCAACTTCGAATTCCAACCGTAACGCCGCAACTGATCGGCAGGTTCGGCAGACTCTTTTATATTGACGCTGGGTTTCTTGGCTTCGACGAAAAACAATCTATTGCCGCCGCCCAACCGAAACGCATAATCCGGCGCCTTAATCGTTTTACCAATACGGATTTTATCTTCGTGAATTACTTCGCGATTAGATTCCGAATAACCTTGCTTGTTGTCAATATCCCAACCTAACAATTCAAAAAATGGATCAATAAAATCACGGCGCGTTTGCGTTTCGTTGTATTCGGTATTTTCGTAACTCTCCACTTGCGCCGAATACTTCTCAACCAATTCAACAATTTTCTGAAATGCAGTTTCCTTCGTAGTCATTTGAAATAAAGATTCCCCTGAATTTTTGTAACGATAATTGTCAATAATTTTGTCGCCCATTTACGGGCAATATTTAACAGCCCGCATGAACACGGCAGGTTAAAATTTTAAACTGTTTTTAGAGATTGCCTGTATTATTTTCCGCAATAATCTATTGCTCTCGCTATTTCGCTGTTTAATTCGGTGCGGTGTACAACACGGTCGATGTATCCGTGTTCAAGCAGAAATTCACTCGTTTGGAACCCCTTCGGCAACTCAATTCGCAACGTTGCTTGTATCGTTCTGGGACCTGCAAATCCGATTAACGCTTTCGGTTCGGCAAAAATTAAATCTCCCAACGAAGCAAAACTCGCCGCAACACCGCCCATCGTCGGATTAGTTAAGACCGAAATAAATAACCCTCCGGCTCGATGAAATCTCGCTAACGCCGCCGACACTTTCGCCATCTGCATTAACGATAAAATACCTTCATGCATCCTTGCACCACCGCCGCTGCCGGAAATTATTACTAACGGCAAACCCTCCTCCGTTGCCCGCTCCGCCGTCCGCGTCAATTTTTCACCCACAACCGATCCCATACTGCCCATAATAAACCGCGAATCTGTTACGCCAAACGCAACACGACGCGCACGAACTCGACCCGCCCCCACAACCGCCGCCTCCAAAAGACCCGTCAACGCCTGATCCTCGCAAATACGCTCCGAATAAGATTTACGATCAACAAAATTCAACGGATCACAAGGCACAAGATCAGAAAACCACTCCTCAAAAGTCCCCTCGTCAAATACCTGCTTTATACGTTGCTGCGCCGAAACATACCAATGACAATCACATTCTGGACAAATATTCATACGCCGCTCCGCCTCCTTCCTAAATATCGTCGCATGACAACCTGGACAACGCACCCAAAGCCCCTCCGGCACGCCACGCTTACGTTGCGGCAACCCGTCTAAAACTTGACCCAACACTGAATCAGAACTCGAATCAGGTCTCGATACATTTAAAATCAAATCAGACATTTTTTAATTTTTTTATAATTCGGAATTATTTTTTATAGGACAGGATGGACAAATGAGACAATTTTTTGTAACAAAAAACTGAACAGGATCGCAAGCGTCCCGCCTGCTATTTGCCGAAAGGCAAACAAAAATATTGTTTCGATCTAAACCTCGCTCATTGGCGGTTGAGTACAACCGCATGCAGGCGAGACGCCCGCGATCCTGAAATGCAGGCGTTCCGCCTGCGATCCTGGGATGCAAGCGTTTCGCCTGCGAATCTGAAGGAACACAGACGAAATGCCCGCGATCCTGAAATGCAGGCGAGACCAACGGATCGCGGGCGTCCCGCCTGCTATTTGCCGAAAGGCAAACAAAAAGGCACTTGAGATCAAAATCTCGCTCATTAGCGGTTGAGTACAACCGCATGCAGGCGAGACGCCCGCGATCCTGGGATGCAGGCGTTTCGCCTGCGAACCTATAAAGGAACACAGACGAAATCCCCGTGATCCTGGGATGCAGGCGAAACGCCCGCGATCCTGAAATGCAGGCGTTCCGCCTGCGATTCTTCTGACAATTTTTTGTAACAAAAAACTGTTAAGTTTTCTAAAAAACTACTTCCTACTTCCTACTCCCTACTCCCTACTCCCTATTCCCTACTCACTACATCCTATTCCCTACTCACTATCTATCGCTTAAATTTTCGTGAAGGGTTACATAAAGTTTATTTCGATATTTTCTACTTGTTCTTTTAGATCGTTGGCGTTGTTATTTGAGTTGTCCGAGTTGTCGTTTGGTTCATCTTTTGTTTTATTTTTTTCTTTTAATTCGTCTTCAAATTTTATGGCGATTATTCGGTCTGGGCATATTAGTTTTAATTCGCGACTGTCTTTGTCAACTTCTAATTTTAACATTTGCATATTTCCACTTCTAACATCGTATGGCAAAATTTTTCTGAATCTTTTTCTTCCCGTATTTTTATCAATAGCAGTTACCCCGATATACGACCTGTACTTTGACGAATTTATTGCATTGTCGCGTATGATCGCCGCATACAAAATTACCGGAACATTATCCGACAAAGAATCGGCAATCAAAAACCACTCATTTGAACTAATACTTTCCTTCCAACATTGATTCCCCTTTTTGTCAAATAACATAAAAAATTCCGTTCCGTTTTGCGAATTGATACTCATCAACGGCGAACATTGGCGAGTATATTCTTGTCCGTCGTTGTCCGTAATTCTCATACTCTGTCTGTTGCCATACGTTGCATTCGTAACAAACGTTACTAAAAAATTATCATTATTTTTTGATACTTGAAAATCTAACATATTATTGTTATGCGCTATGCCAAACGCATTCAATAAATTTATACCGTTGCAAGTTCCATTTGATTCATTTTCTCCTGTTACGAATGTTTTATTTTTTGTATCATAGATAAATAAACGTTGTTCGTTATTTTTTCTGGCGCTAATTGCGACGTATTGCAAATTTTCCATCTGCTTAATTTTCCAGTTGTTCTCAGACGGTTGCCAAATTACGCGCGTAGGAATTGCATCTGGCGCAATTTTAACCAATTCGTTTTGAACTGCGCCATTAAAATTATCACACAATCTAACAGCGCCGTCGTCCAAAAATATATCGTTCAAATCCGTCGCCAAAAGCCGCGATCTCCCCGATAACAGCTTGTTTTCAATAAGAATATTCGACCCGTAACTTGCCAAAATCTCGCCCGTAATAATACCGCGTTTGATCTCTATTCCGCTCAAAGGCTCTATCGCCAAAATACGCTGCGACTCGCGATAAAACAGAAATAACGAATCACGATCTCCAAAAATCGAACACGACTCCGATTGAATATCGCGCGTCCATATTATATTTCCGTTAATTGGATTTATGCCGTACAATTTATTATTATCGCGATAGCAAATTACATTTTTTGTAACGCAAAGCATTACGTTGTGTCCTGACGTTGGCGTTTGCATTATTCCTCCGTATCCGTTCATGCCTCCGTAATATATAGCCCGCAATACGATGTCGTTACTAATTACTTTTTCGGAGAAATAATTATTATTGCCGGTTGTTGTTCTAGCCCAAAGAAATTTCGGACTGGCGCTAGAACCTTTGCCGCAACCAAACGTATCAATTGCAATCATTTTGTCGGCGCATGCGAAAATTAACAGATGCTCGCAACCCTTAATAATTTTTGTTTTGAGGTCAAACACTCTTTGGTTTACATGTTCGGCAGTGTCATTTACGCTCAAAATATTTGTTTCAAAATGTTCCGATAAATCGAATTGCCAATGTTCTTTGCCGGTATCATCGTAAGCGGCTAACGTCAGAACGTTGTCGCGTAATTCAACAGCATACGAATACGGCGAGATAAACGGTTCGTAATCGCCGAAATAAAACGCCGGCGCCGATTGCCGCGTGTTTTGTCCTCTGTTTATGCCGCGCGCTAATTGCAGTACCAAGTAGGCGTTTTGATTTCTTGCGATTGGGACTCTATTTCTTGCGACGCCGATTTGTCCGATGTTGCGTTGCGTATCATTATTTTTGACTTCTACCGTTACGTTTCCGTCAGCCCATTTTGACGGCGGCGCTGATTTACGTTTAATATAATCTTTTAAAACGGCGCGTTCAAAAGCTTTTTTTGCAATATTTTTACCTTTGTCGCCGTATAATTTGTCAATTATTTTGTAATAATAATACGCTTCTGAAATTACTCCATGCGTCTCAAGTTGACCCGCCAACATTTCCAAATCTACCAACTTCGGCAACTTCGCAACATTACGATTCTTGCTCTTGACGTTTTTATTATTTTCGCCGTTTTTGTTTTCTTTATTGTTGTTTTCGGCGCTAATGTTTTCGGCGTTGTTTAAATTGTTCTCATTGTTTAAAATTGGTAGTTCGTTAAGTATTTCGATTGCGAAATAGATTTGATTTTTTTTGCAATAGTCGATTAACAAATTTTTCGCTTCTTCCGCTACCGGCAAAGCTCTAAATAACTCAATAAAAATTTGCCAAGTTCTTATTTCCGGCGAAAACGTATTTATATCGTTTACGAGTATAAATTGTAAAGAATCTTGAAATACCTGATGTTCGGCAGGATTGGATTGTTCGGCGTTTTGCGCCGGTTTTAAGTTGAAATTATCGTTACGAAAATTATTGAATATACTTTCGGCGGCGAGATTAATTTTTTTCATGATTTGTTGATCTTCGTGTTTTTGTTTCATCTGTTCCATCAATAATCCTACGGCGTTGTGCAATTGCGACGTGAGCGTGTCGTCGATTGTAATATTTACCGGCAAGTCTGATTCGATATTAAAAACTTTCGCAAGCGTAGAAATGAAATCATCAACGTCGCCGCTTTGCGATGCGCCTTGCGCTTGTGCGAACAGTACGTCGCCGTATTCTACCGGCGTCAGCGCCAGCGATTCTAATTCGGGCAAAACATGTTTCCACGAATGATAATCTTTCTTGACGGCGTCCATTAACGCTTGACGTAAATGATGCGCCGCTACTTCCGTATAATTGATTTCAAGCGACCGCCGGAACAGGCGAATTGCTTCTTTCGTGTTATTTTCTAAACGTCGAATATAGCCAAGTTGTAACAAGCCGTTAGCGTCGTCGGGATTAGCCGCAAGCATGCGATCAGTCCGCGTTTTGAGATCGAGCCATTGATCGAAGCAGATCATTTGAAATGGAGATTGCGAGAAAAATTTACCGCGTAATCCGATAAGATTTCCGAATGAAAAATTTGAGCCTTTGCTTGCGAGGTTGTTTTGATTTTGTTTATTATTTTCGGCAATTTCTTGTTTTTCGGCATTGATAACCGAGTCGGGCGATGCGATTAAGTTTAATGTGCATTTTGTCAAATTTATTATTCCAGTATAACCTCCCGTAAGCGGGATGTAGTATAAATCGCCGTTATGTACGCCGGTTCCGGCGGGTTTGAGGGTAGTTGGAAAGACTAATTTTGGGCGTTTGGTTTGGTTGTTATTTGTCGTAGAATTATTATCTGCTAATTTATCGCTATCGTTTTGTTCGGGCGTAATTGTTCGTTTAATTGGAGTAACCGGTTGTATAACGTTTGGCGCTTTTTGTTGGAATGGCGCTTGTTGTTGAATACGTATAACGCCTCCTCCTCCGCCGCGCACGACGACGCGATTCTTTGCTGTAATTTGGTCTTGTGCATTTTCGTTTTGTGCAATTTGACTGGCGAGTACTTGTTCCCAAATTCGCCGTCCGGATTCCATTGACAAAGCGAGTACGGACACGGGCGTAACTACGTATGCGATATTATTGTGAATACATGCGACGTACAGTGCATTTTGTCGATATAAATTTGTCATTTGCCATAACAATTTACCCGTCAATAAATCGACGCAGTACAGCGCCGGAACGTCCGGCGGCGCTATCAGAACGCGGCTGCCGTCAATCATTATGCAAGGCGCTTGCCAACCGGATTGTGAGAAAAGTTGTCGAAAATAGTCGTTATTGGTCGTATTGGGATCGATATAATTGACGACGCCTCTATTGCCGATTGCAACTCCTACGCGTATCACGCCGCCGCCGCCGCCGAAACGAACATCGGGAGCGGGAGTTTGAGATACTTGCTCGTAACTGAAACACCAAAGCGGCGTAACCGTCGTCGCATCTACCGCGACAACCATGCCAAGCCCCGTAGGACAAAATATTATCCCGTTTGAAGCCGAAGGCGTAAGACAATATAAACCACGCAATACATTCGTTTCAAGGCGTTGCGCAGGTTGAGCGAGCGGAATTTTAGACAGCAATTTACCGTCCGATGATTTCAAAACAAATAATTGCAGCAAACCGTCGCATTCGCAGATACAATATAAATTCCCGTACAACGGCAGCGGAGCGCCTAAAAATTGCGTTTCGCTTAAAATTAGTTCTTCGTCGGTGAATAGCGCTTTTGCTTCTTTTGCTTTTTTCTCTTTTTCTTTCTCTTTTTCTTTATCTTTATCTTTATCTTTTTCTTTATTGTCTGGGTCGGGAGTTACAGTGTATTCGTTTGTGTTGTTAAATTGTTGAGGATTTTCTTTTAATTCGGCGTCGATTTTATTGAATGTTTTTTGTACGTAATTTACTTTTCCAATTTGCCAGATAAGGTTTCCTGTTTTTGCGTCTCTTGCGGTGAGTGTGTTTGAATTTTTTGTTAGCGGGTTTTCGACGGCTTTATTTTTTATGAAAATTTGTTGTTGTATATTTCTGCTGTAAGGCGACAATTTTTGGTTATGCCCTTCGATGTAGAAAACTTTTTCGCCGTCGCTTGTTATTGAGTTTGCGATTCTGTCGTGCCAGAGGTTTATTCTCATTAGTCCTTGTTGGTATTGTTTATTTATGACGGAGTTGAAGGTGTTGATGTTGTGTTGTAGCATTGGCATTAGGTTAGTCGAGATTTGGTAATTGTTATCATTTTGGCGCCAGATACGTTTTCCGGTTTCGATATTTATTGCGGAGATTTCGTCTAATCCGCGTGTTACGACTATATTATTAATGACGATTGGTTGTTGTGCGGGGATGTATGTATCGGTAGCGGATTGTACTGTGCTTTGTAATCTTTTTGCGATTGTTGCGATTTCGTCTTTATCGAAGTTTGGCATTTCCCAAACGGTTTCTAGCAGCGGCGGCGTTGCTAATGTTTCTGGGTTTTGCGAAGGTATTCCGCGCGGCAGCAGCCATCCGGTTTGTTCTAGCCATTGGGCGTTTAGTTGTGCGCGGGCGTTATTATCGGTAGTAGAATTTTTGATACGGGTAAATAATTCGGCGCTGGTCGTCGGGCGCCAGACTTCTTTGCCGTTAAGTAAAATTTGCGGACGCGGAAATCTTTTGAGAAAATTGTCAAGCGTCTGATTAGCGTCGCCGTCGCGGTTAAGTTTGATTTGGCAAGTCGCAATTGCGAGGCTCAAAGAAGGTTCGTAAGGTTCTAATTTAAAGTTAAAAAGATCGGCAAGTTGATGTATCTTGTAAAAGGCGAGCAATGCGGTTTCACAATTGCCGAGTTCAAATTGGTACATGCCGGCTAAAAATTGGGCGGTTAAACCGGCTTCGGTAGGCAGATATTGTTGGGCGACTTTTTGTAATGTTTCGAGCGAGCCTTGTTTGATTGCGTTATCGAGTAAACTTTCGGCTTGCGTTTTGTATTGAAGGTAATAGATTTCTTTTGCTTGTTCGGGCAAGTTTTGGAAGATAGTAATTAAGCGTTTGGTAAAAGAAGTATTTGTCGTCCGTTCTTCGGGATTGGTTCCGGCTGTATTTTTGCCGCCTGTTTGACGCGGTGAAAATGGCGGAGGGATAAGAAAATTATCAGATTTCTCAAGTAAAGCGCCGATAATTTTAACGGCTTCTTCGTAACGTTTAACTTTGATCAAGCGTTCTATTTGTTCAAGTTGACGTTCTGTTGATCTATCGGGCGTTGCAATCTGGGCAAAAAACGGATTAATATCGTCTTTACTTTTATCTTTATCTTTATCTTTATCTTTATTGTTTGCGGTATTGTTGTTCGTATTGTCAGTCGGCGCAATTTGGGCATTGGAAACTTGCCAAACTAAAATCAATATTACCAAAACGCTAATTATTGTAACAAAAATTCGTTTCATCGAATTCTCCTAAAAAAAATTTGTTGAATGGGATTAAAAAATAAATGTAACCGTTCACGAAAATTTAAGCGATAGATTTTAGGGGTTAGTGAGTAGGGAGTAGTTTTTTTAGAAAACTAGATAACAGTTTTTTGTTAAAAAAAATTGTCCCGCTTGTCCCTCAAGTCCCGCTTATCCCTCAAATTACCCAATACGGCGATTTGTCAAACGGATTTCTGTGAACTGTTACAAATAAATTTTTTGAGATACCCAAATAGTACGTAAATTTTTATTCTGATTTATTCAGAATCTGTAACATTCTATTTATTACTGCCAATAGTACAACTACCACCCATTAACAGAAGGCTTGTAATTGTCATAGTTGTTTGCGGGCGAATGGCGGCGATCCGTCCTATGAATTTATTTTTTAAAAATAATCTTTATAATCTGCGCATAATTTATGGATTCATTACCATTCGTCTCCTAGCGGGACAAACGATTTTATCTCGTATAATTTTTTGACCGACATTAGGCAGGCGAAGGTAAATGTAAATTCAAGTGTGAACAGTTTAAAATAAATTCAAAATAAAAATTCAACTGAATAGTCGTTTTTTTGTAATAATTTTATTGTAATAAAAAACCAATTCACTTAATTCCGAATTTAAAAACTATCCCCTATCCCCTACACCCTACCGCCTACTCCCTACCGCCTACTCCCTACTCCCTACTCACTACTCCCTACTCCCTACCGCCTACTCCCTACGCCCGACTCCCTACTCCCTACCCCCTACTCCCTACTCCCAACTCCCTACTCCCTACTCCCTAATACAAACTCCCAACACCCGACCACCGACTCCCTACTCACTAA
>JAISLW010000297.1 GCA_031277105.1 Planctomycetaceae bacterium
ATTTTAAACTTTATGAATTATTAAAATTTATCGATAGTATAAACTCCATTGCGACCCAAAAAATAAACACAGTGGCGAAACATCGCCTACCTTTTTGTAAAAAAATGAATTTTTAGAGATGCCCCTTATACTGATCGTACTTGAAATTCATTGATTTATACTGCTCGTACTTGAAATTCATCGATGTAAAAGCGTCAAAGCCTGCCGTCCGAAAGCTAGGCAGGCGAAGGTAAACGAAACTCAAGTGCGAACAGTTTAAAAGCGTCAAAGCCTGCCGTCCGAAAGCTAGGCGGGCGAAGGTAAACGTAAATTCAAGTGTGAACAGTTTAAACCTTTATCAACTTTAGAGGTAAAATTATGAACCATCCCGCCCCATCGTTCACGTTGCCGGTTCCAGCGACGATTACGCAAGCGATTACGCCGGTAACGCTCATCGCCGCAACTGTCAATATCGTGCAAACGCCGGAACAGCCTGATGTATTATCCGGCAATATTGCAGATGAAATTGTTGAAACGATAATTTCGCAAGAAAGAATCTCAAACGGCGTTAATGAAAATAATATTGACGTTGTTGACGTTGTTGACAATATTGACGACGTTGGCGATGTTGTTAGCGTTAGTAATGTTGATAATATTGATGACGTCGAACTGGAAAATATTGAGATAGATCGAGGGCAAGACGAGCCGAATGATATTGTTAATATTGCTAATAATATTACCGGTAATATTGTCGTCGATGTTTTTGACGGTGTTGAAAAAAATAATGTTGAAGATAATACAATTATTGTAACAGAAAATATCTCAAATAACGGCGATGGCAAAAATACGCCGGATAAAAAAACCGACGATATTTTAGACGTTAATTCTGCAGCCGTCAATTCTGACAATATCAATGACAATATCAATTCTGTTAGCGTTGATTCGGTCAAGGTTAATTCTGTTGGTTTTGGCGGTCGTTCTCGATTTGGGTTACGTCGTGAGTTGCATCAAGCGGTCAAGTTGCATCGTTTAGCGGAGGTTCGGGTAGATCGTGGTTTATCGCTTTCTAGTGTTGCGAAGCGTTTGAGGATAACTATTGCCGAAGCGCGTGAGCAAGAGGATGCGGCGACGGATTTGCGTTTGAGTCAATTATATAGATGGCGTGATATTTTGGACGTATCGGTTGGCGAATTGATTGTAGAGCCGGAGGAGATTCCGGTTAATCCGGTCAAGAACCGTTGTCAACTGGTGCGTTTGATGAAAACGGTTCGGTCGATTATTATTGAGGCGAAGAGCGATGTAATTTTAATTTTTGCAAGACAACTAGAATCGCAATTGATAGAGTTAATGCCGGAGTTAGCGACTATTGCGGCGTGGCCAAGTTTAGGACAATCGCGAGACGCTCATGCGCCAGGCGCCGCCGTAACAAGATGCATCGGATTCGGAAACGTTTACCAAAGAAAAACATCAACAATAAAAAGCGAACAATGAAAAATTAGTAAACGCTCACGGAAATTTTAAGCGTTAGATTTTAGGGGGTAGGGAGTAGGGGTTAGGGAGTAGTTTTTTAGAAATTTAGATAACAAATTTTGTTATAAAAAAATTGTCCCTCATGTCCCACTTGTCTCTCCTGTCCCACAAAAAAACCAAATAAGATTCAAAATAAAAAACTAATTCCGAATTACGAATTCCGAATTACGAATTTAAAAAACAGATATGTTTGACCAAAGCGTTTATTCGAGTGAGGTTGGCGGTGGCGGTGTTGTATTTCCGTTGCCGCTTTCGGTATTTGAGCGTTATATGTTTCTTGATGATTGTGCGGGCAACACGATGACGTTACCGCTTTCGATTTTAATTGATGGCGTGTTGGATTGTGTTGCGATAGAGCGGTCGTATTTTGAGGCGTGTGAGTTGCATCCTTTATTTTGCGCAACGATATCTAAGCGGGATTATTGTTGGCACAAGGTAGCGAAGCCGGATGGTATAATTTGGCTTGATGCGGGTGTGGAGTATATTTTTCCTTGGGAGGAGCAACATATTGATATAACGCAATCGACGGGTTTACGTTTTGCGATTCAGGTTTTTGATAATTCTTGTATATTTTATTTTTTGTTTCATCATTGTTTATCGGACGGCATAGGTTTTTTTCAATTTATTGAGACGCTTTTTGAGTGTTATCTTAAAAATACGGGTCAAAAAATCACGCCGAAGCGTTATGATGCGACCAATCTTAATTTTCGTTCAAAGTATAAACTTGCGCCGCCTCCGAAACGTGTTACGTTATTTAGCGCCGTTAAATTTATGACAGTGGAGATTTTTCGTTGGCTTATACGTCGTCCGCTTGCGCCTATTTCGCAAGAGTTATCAAATCTTGCAAGCCAAATGAATCAAACGAATCAAACAAACCAAACGAATCAAATAAACCAAACAAATCAAACGAATCAGGCAAACCAAACAATTCAGTCTAATCAAACAAGCCAAACGAATCATTCAGACCGAATGGATCAAATAAACCGGACGGAGCAGACGGAATCAGCGAGTTCGATGTCGTTGTTAAATCGAAAAAAGCAATTGCGTTTTGTGAGTGATTTTGATATTGCGGGAGAGCGGATACAATTTGATTTGCGGACGTGGGATAATTCTGGATTTATTTTTGTGCGGTTAAGTTCTAATTTAACGTCGGGTATTATTTGCAAGTCTAAACGGAATAAATTTACGATAGGCGATATACTTTTATCGGGGTTATTTATTTCTTTGGCGGGTTCGCGGCATTTATTATTTTCGTCTAGCGGCGGCGTAAAGAGTGGCGGCGGCGATGATTTATTGCGTATTGGGCTGGTAAACAACATGCGCGGCGAGGGCGCTTTTGAGATACCGGCTTGTAATATAATTAGTTATTCATTTCCGACGCGGAGGTTTAGCGAATGTTGTGAGAGTAAGAATTTTTATAAAACTATTTCGGAGGAGTTGCGTTATATCAAGGACTATGGTGTTGGCAAGACGTTTATTGACGGTTTATCGATTTTTATGAGGTTTCCGTATATTATGGGCAAGTTTATTTATGGCGACCGTTGTCTTGCGAGTGTAATTTTATCGAGTATGAATCGTTTGGAGTTACATTTTTCGTCAAAGTTCTCGCGTGATGTTTTGGGGCGGGTTTGTGTTGGTGGGATGACGTTGGTTGATTTTAGTACGGCGGCGCCGTTTAGGCGTGGAACGCCGATTTCTGTTACAACGAATACGTACAATGGTCAATTAGGTTTTTTTGTGCAATACGACGCAAAAAAAATCACTCAAAACGACGCCGCAAAATGGCTAGCCGAATGGTTAAACATAATCGCAAAAGAAAACGACGAAGACAAGTTTTAGGTGATAGGGTGTAGATTTATTGTAACAATAAATGGGTATCTTTAAAAATTCATTATTGATTTAATTTTAATAAACCTAATTTTTCCGCCGGCGTCCCGCCTGCGAATCTGAAGTAACCCAGGCGAAATGCCTGCGATCCGGTATTTTTTGTAACAAAAATATATTTGTCCGATCTGTCCCGTTAGGGACAACATGTTGGTAGAAAAAAATGATACAAATTTTTAGCGTCCCGTTAAGGACGCAATAAAGGTTAAGGTTGTATTGACATGTTGTCCCTAGCGGGACAA
>JAISLW010000299.1 GCA_031277105.1 Planctomycetaceae bacterium
TCTCTAAAAATTCATTTGTCCAGGTAGGCGGCGTTTCGCCGAAACGCCGCATTACGGTTTACGTTATCAATAAATTTTAATATTTCGCACGTCTAAAATAAACATATTTTAGGCTTTATGAATTATTGAAATTTATTGGTAGCATAAACTCCATTGCGGCCCAAAAAATAAACGTAGTGGCAAAACACCGCCTACCTTTTTGCAAAAAAATGAATTTTTAGAGATACCCTATAATTTAAGTGTGAGTAATTTAAAAATTGTTTGTTGTTTATTTGGAGTAAAAAAATGTCAATTGTTTTAGAAATGTTTTTTAGTTTTTGTTCACAAGATTGGACTTCTATTTTACCGTATTCGTTTTTTGCGATATTGCCTTTTATTGGCGTGATAGCGGGCAATCACAATCATTCCGGCGGTTGCTCGTGTTCCGATTGCGGCGACGGCAATAAAGAGCTGCGCGATATTGAACCGTTGAAAAAACGCGCCGCCGAACTTGAAAATATAACCGCGCGTTCAATTGAACAGAACGAAGAATTGTCCGATATTTACGTTGAACTTGCAACAATAGCGTATGAAGAAGGCGAAATGTTAAATACGGTAATTATGTTACTCAACAACGCCGAAAAAACTTTGCAAAATACGCTCGCACAAGGCGAAGAGACCGAAATTAGACGTAAACTCGGAAACGTCTATTTACACCGCGCCGTTATGTATAACGATTACGACGAACTCGATTTGGCAATCGATTCCTACTCTACCGCTCTTACCACGCTAAAACCGCTAGACGACGCCGGCGACGGCGAAGCAAAATACGATATTGCCGGTATCCAACTCAATCGCGGAACTATCTATCACGAAAAAGGCGAATTTACTAAAGCCAAAACTGATCTGGACGAATCGTTTCTTGCCTTCCGCGCGGTTGAAAAGATAAGCGATCTTGATACGCGATATTTTATGGCAAAAGTAAGTATTGCTCAAGGAACGTTATTTCGCGACATGGACGAGCCGCTAGATAAGATCGTCGATGCATACAATCGGGCAATGCGATTATTGGTTGAGTTGATTGATATTGGTCAAATGGAGCATGAACGCGAATTGGCAAACGTCCTACTAGATCGCTGCACGGCAACTTATGAATCTTACAGGGATTTTGAATTTGAATCTGAAACTGAAAAAATAAATAAAATCGGCGACGTTCTAATTGACGTCGGACGCGGTATCGAAATTCTTGAACGGATAGTTAAAGCGGACCCGCAATTCGATAGCCGTCTTGACCTTTTCAACGCCGTAACAACCGAAGGCGCAATATTACTCGATATAGATAAATTCGACGAAGCGTTGAAAGCTTTTGATCGTGCGATAAATGAGTTTGGCGATTTTGTTGCAATAGACGATCCGTTGTTGATGTTATATTTTTCATCGGCGCTGGAAAACAGATCGGTATGTCTTGCAAGAACCGGTAAATACGAAGAATCGCTCAAAGATACAAGCGAATGCATAAAAATAGCCGAAAAAATGCAAAGTTTAGATTTAGGTTTAAGCGACGAAGAAAAAGAAAACTTCCAACTACAAACAACAACGTTTTACGCAAATCGGGCAAATGTATTAAAAGTTATCGGCAAAAAAGAGGAAGCGCTCAAAGATTATGAAAGCGGTTATCGTATAGTTGAGAGTTTAAAAAAAGTTTTTGGAGAAGAATTGAACGAAATTGTAGAAACGTATGAAGACTTAAAAAAACAACTTGACGAAATGAAATAGTAATAAACAACAATTATAAACTGTTCACACTTGAACTTGCGTTTAAATTCGCCTGCCTAACTTGCGGACGGCAGGCTTTGACGCTTTTAAAGCGACAAATTTCAATTACGAACATTGTATAAACTATTCGTACTTGAGTTTGCGTTTACCGTCGCCTGCCTAGATTTCGGACGGCAGGCTTTGACGCTTTTAAATCGCTGAATTTCAAGTACGAGCAGTATAATCATTTTTTTGTGGAGGCGTATCTTGCCAGTCGATAATATTAATATTAGCAAAAAAAAGACGCAGCAAAAACATTCGCTTAATTCGACAAAAAAACGTAGGAAATATTTATTCCCTAAGTTTTATAAACACGATGAATTTTGCAAGGATGCTTTTCTTGATTTAGAGGTTGCGCGTAACGTATTACGTTGCGTTTTGAGCGTTTCGATACTGGCGGAGATTGTTATTGAGAAGTTGGAATTAGTTGAGACGACGTTTATAAATAAATTTTTGCATCCGTTGTATGCGGATATAATTTACCGCGTCCCGCTTAAAAATAAAGAAAATACTTACGTTTATCTGTTGCTGGATTTCAAATCGGACAACGGATACGGCACGGTTGCCCAATTGTTCAGATACTCATTCAATATGTCAATGAGACTGTCAGGACTAGAACCAAAACAAAGTAAAAAACAAAACAAAAAACAAAAAAATTCACAAAAACGTAAAAATAAAAAAATCTCATTTCCTTGTATCATTTCGATAGTATTTCATTGCGGAAAAAGTAAATTTACCGCGCCGGCAAATATCGCCGATATTATCGACTTGCCAAACGATTCAAAATTACGGGAAAACGTCATTAATTACAAGTTAGTCATTTTTGACTTAAACGCTATAACAGAAGACAAATTCCCTGAAACACAAGACGTAAATTTATTATTCTACGTTTTGAAAATGGCACGCAGTAAAAAGGTAAACGAACAAGCGACAAAGTTGTTTATGACGATCAAGGATGCGTTACGGAATAATAAATCATTAACAAATTTGTGGGATAAATGCTTGTACTATTTGTTCACAAGCGCAAAATATTTTACACGTGAAACCCACGAAAATTTAATCAATTTAACCAAAAAATTAGGAGTAAAAACTATTATGTCACAATCAGCGGCAAAATTATATTACAAAGAAGCAATGACAATTGGCAAAACCAAAGGTATCGCCATCGGCGAAATAAGAGGTATAGCCAAAGGCGAAACAAGAGGTTTAACCAAAGGTATCGCCATCGGCGAAACAAGAGGTATAGCCAAAGGCGAAACAAGAGGCATCGCCAGGGCTATAATTCGTTTATTGACGTGTCGTTTTGAGGAGCCGTCGGCGAGGTTGCAAAAGAAGATAATGGGCATTCAGTCGGAGGCTAAACTGGAGGAACTTTTGGATTTTGCAGCGAGTTGCGTTTCAATTGGCGAATTTGCGACGGCGTTAAGGTGATGTTTTGTTTAATTATCTGTTTTATTTGTAACCGTTTATGGAATTTTTTAGCAAATTACGTTTTGGCAATTTTTGAGGGAGAAGTGGGACATGAGGGGTAAGTGGGACAATTTTTTTATAACAAAAAACTTTTTCTCTAAATCATCTAATTTTAGAAAGCTATCCTCTACTCCCTACCACTTACACCCTATCCCCTAAAACTTATCGTTTAAATTTTCGTGAACGGTTATTTTTATTTTATTTTTCTTTTTTTATTTTTATTTCTATGAAGGTTATTATTTCGGTTAATCCTAAGGCTGGTCGTTGTTCTTCGTTTTTTCGTGCGGAGGAGTTATTGTTTAATCTTAGTGGTCGTGGTTTTGACGTGGAGTTATTAACTGATCTTGACGAGGTTTCTGCGAAGTCGAATCGATTTTTTTCTGAGGGTAGATTGCGGGCGCTTGTTGGTGTTGGCGGCGATGGTACGGCGGCGACGCTTGTGAATCGCACGTTACGGGGTGTTCCGATTACGTTGCTTTCGGCGGGGACGGCGAATCTTATTTCCAAGCATTTTCGGCTTGGTTCAACTCCGGCGAGGTTGGCGGATATAATTGAGAGTGGAAAATTGATTACGTTGGATGCGGGCAAGGTTATGTTTTCTGCTGGGGACAAATTGGGCGGTGTTGGCGGGGGCGATTTTAATGGCGGCGGCGTAAGTGAGCGGATTTTTCTTGTGATGTTGAGTTGTGGTTTTGATGCGGATATTGTGAATGGGGTACATAGTCGTCGTGAGGAGCGTTATTTGTCGGGTCATAAGCGTGGCGCTCATATTTCGTATTTTTCGTATATTAAGCCGATTTTGAATTCTATTTGGAATTATCGTTATGACAAAATAAATGTCGAGTGTTTTATTGATAATGAGTATGTCAAGGTTGGCGATGATATAAAGTGGGCGTTTATTTTCAATTTGAATCGTTATGGTTGGGGTTTACCGCTTGCGCCTTTTGCGAGGGGGGATGACGGGTTATTGGATCATGTTGTATTTAGGGGAGGTTCTATTTTTTGCGGCGTATTTTATACGATGTTGGCGCAATGTTTTAGTTTGCACAGATTTTTGCGGGCGGCGAAGTTAGGGCAGGCGGTAAAGTATAGAATCACTGCGGAAGACGGGGTTAAGGTACCGTTTCAGATGGACGGCGATCCGGCAGGTTTTTTGCCGGCTGAAGTGGAGATTATCAAGGACAGATTTACGTTGTTGGTTGATAGTAATTTGAAGCGAACAAGTTAATTGCGTTTAATGTAATTGAGCGGTAAAATTTCTGTTACAAAATTTAAAACCTTAATGTTTTTTTGAAATCGTACATTTGATCCAAAAAAAATTAAATCCTTTAATTCCGAATTTTTAAAAAACCTATTCCCTATATTTCTTATCTATGTATCAATTTTTTAGTAACAATTTGAATCCTATTCTTGTCAAGGAAATTCGTCAATTTGTGCGTAATAGTTTTATTGTTGTGTTGACGAATCTTTATATTTGTTTGCTTGTGTTTATATTTATTTTGGCGTTATTATTTGATAATAATTTTGACAAGGGTAAGAGTGCGGAGTCTCTTTTGACGACGTTTGGTTATGTGGTAATATTTACGGGTTTTTTGGCGGTAGCGGTGCGTACTGTGTGGAGTACGTCGCTTGACAGGATCAATGAAGACTTGATGTTTTATTCATCGATAACGCCTTTGACGATTGTGATGGGCAAGATATATTCTGGGGTTGTTATTACGTTATTGTTATTGAGTATAACGTTTCCTTTTATGACGTTGGTTTATGTTATGGGCGGTGTTGATTTGGGTTTTATATTTCTTTTATTTGTTGGTTTATTTGTTATTATTCAGGTTTTGAATGCGTTATCGATTTTGGTTGCGGTTACGTCTAAGTTACGTTTTGCGCCTGTTTTATCGTTGGGTGTTATTTTGATTATATTTTTTGTGTTGAATATGTTATCTGTCGCGGTGATGCGGGAGTGGTCGAGTATGGCGTGTTCTGATATGTTGGTTGAATTTTGCGGTTTAATAGCGATGTGTGTTGCGTTATTTGCGTTGATAGTTAGCGTGGCGGTTGCGAAGTTATCGCCGTCTAATTCTAATCGGTTATTTATGACGCGATTTATTGTAACGATAATTTATGTTGCCGGAATTTATTTAACTTTGACGGAAGTTTTTCTTAAGCCGTTGGATGAGGTGTTGCCTTATGCGGTGGTATTATGTTTTTGTGTTTTGATGTTATTTCTTTTATTTGTGGTGTGTGAAAGTGATACGTGGTCGTTTCGGATACGGCGTAATTTACCGCAATCGGTAGTTTTTCGTATAATTTTGTTTCCGTTTTATACGGGGGCGGCGTGCGGATTAATTTGGGTCGGGTTAATGATGTTGGGGTTGGTGTGGATAGATTTATTTGTAGCGATCAACTTGCGCGGCGTCGGTAACAATATTAGTTTCTTCTATTGTAATAATATGTATGAGTGTCGTCGGATTGTTTTGGCGGGGATTCTTTTTTTCAATTTTTGTATTACGGCAATGTTGATTCGGAGTTGGTTTTGGCGAAAGTTATTGCCGGTGCGGGTGTGGTTATTGGCGTTTTTTTTGGTAATATGCGTTTCGTTTATTAGTATGGCGATTTATTTTATTCGTTGTGTGGTTCAAGAATTTTTAGCTGGCGTTGATGCGCCGTTTACGTTTACGAATAATGTGAATTGGTTTATTGAGTATAGGATGCATTGGTTGTCGGGAATTGATTTAATTCATTTTATTTTGTATTCGTCTGGTGATTTTTTTAGAGACGAGTTGATTTACAGTTATTGTGGAATTTTTGTTTGGGCGATAATTTTGTTATTTTGTCTTATAATTTGGTATGGTCAAAGGCTAAAATATTTCTCGCCGCATAAGTTCGATATTGATGAAACTATCTCATAAGAAAAATACGTAACCGTTCACGAAAATTTAAACGCTAGGTTTTAAGGGTTAGGGTGTGGCGGGACAATTTTCGTAACAAAAAATCGCCTGAAGGATCGCAGGCGGAACGCCTGCAATTCAGGATCGCAGACATTTCGCCTGGGTTCATTCAGATACGCAGGCGAAACGCCTGTATTCCAGGATCGCGGGCGTCTCGCCTGCATGCGGTTGTACTCAACCGCTAATGAGAGAGGTTAAATCTCAACAATCTTTTTGTTTGCCTTGCGGCAAAATGCAGGCGAGACGCCCGCGATCAGGCGGTCTGCGGTTCACTTTAAAAACAATCCATAAATTAGACAAATTATAAAGATTGTCTTTTGATCCAGTAACTTAACAATGCTTTCTATTCGTGTAATTTATGTAAACGAGTTAAATAAATTCGGAATGCGGAATTAATGATTTTGATTTCAAATTTAAAATAATCCTTTTAATCTGCGTAATCTGTGGACAAAAAAACGATCCGCAGATTACACAGATTAAAAAGATTATTTTTGGGAGGGGGATTGACAGGCATTTACGTTTACCTAAATTTGCGGAAATTCTGATTTGAGTTGTTTTTTGAATTGGCAATATTTTTTTTGTAACAAAATCAATTGATAATAATTTCAGGTGAATATTATGACTACTTTCAAAAGATGTTTTTTTGTAACGATAATTCTTTTTGTAATCGTGAATCTCTTAAATTTCACGCTTGCCCAAAATAAACCGGAAACTCCAAAACCGGCGGCGCCGAAACTTGAGCCGCAGGTTCAACAGATTGCGGGTTTGAATGCTAAATTTATTGTTGCGCTAATTGATGACGGTTTGGGCGGGGCGTGGATTGGGACGGAAGATGACGGAATTTTTCATTATCAAGTTGACGGTAAAATTTCTCAAATTACAACTAAAAACGGTCTCGGCGATAATAACGGTTACGGTTTGGCAATCGATAAACTTGGACGACTTTGGGTTGGACATTTGAATACGGGAGTTTCGGTTTTTAACGGTAAAGATTGGAAAAATTA
>JAISLW010000304.1 GCA_031277105.1 Planctomycetaceae bacterium
CAATAAATTTTAATATTTTGCACATCTAAAATGTACATATTTTCGGCTTTATGAATTACTGAAATTTATTGGTATCATAAACTCCATTGCGGCCCAAAAAATAAACACAGCGGCGAAACACCGCCTACCTTTTTTGCAAAAAATGAATTTTTAGAGATACCCTGCAGATTACGCTGATTAGAAAGATTTTTTTAGGAACAAGATGGGACAATGTTGTCTGAACTTTGATTTTTATGATTTGTGTGATTTTTATACTAATCACAATAATTACACAAATCATAGTTCAGACAAATTGCATGAACGCAATTGCAACGGTTGCGTTCATGTAAAATCGCATTCGTTCCGAATGCAAAATCTTTAATTCCGAATTTCGTATTCCGAATTTAATAGAACAATTCATTTTGATTTTTTATTTGCTGTTGCGTTTAATAATGCGATTACGTCTTGGATTATTAGTTCTGCGTCGTTTAGAGTTGTTACTACTTCAATATTTTTTTGCCATTCTGGTTTCTGTCTGCGATCAAAGACCGTAACTCCACGTGTGATATTTCCGGCAGTTTCTATATCGCAAGGCATTTCTTCTGTTTCAGCATATTTTGGTTGCGTCGCTATTAAGTACGTAATTAAATCGTTGATATAAATTCCTTCCATTCCGTAAAATTGTCTATATCTGCGAAAAACAGGCAACAACATCCCACGATAAAATTGACCTACTTCATTTTCTACGCCGCATAATTTGTCAAGATCGTCAAGCGTAAAAATTAAACTACCCGTAACATCAAGCGGAACCATCGTCTTCATACAAGACGAATCTAAAACCGTTTTCGCCGCAATCGGATCGGCATAAATATTAAATTCGGCACAAGGCGTAATATTACCGGCGCCGGAAACTAAACCGCCCGAAATATAAATATGACGGACAAGATTAGGCAACTCCGGATCACGCGTAAACGCCCGCGCAATATTCGTAAGCGGTCCCAAACATATTATCATTACATTTTCGGGATCGCTACGTATCACGTCGCAAATCGCCTTCTCCGCCGGATGTTGCATCCGTAATTCCGCAACAGGCAACGATACGCCGCAAAGACCATCATCGCCATACAAATGACGAAAATCATACGGCAAATCTATATCAGATGAAACGCCCATCCCTATACGCGGCAAACGAGGCGGATCAATAAATTCAATCAACGCCTGCAAATTCCTAGCGGATACGCACGCCGGAACATTACCGCCCACACTCGTTACGCCAACAACCTCTACCGAAGGATCATATATCATCGCACAAAACGCCAACGCATCTATCACTCCCGCATCTATATCCAATAAAACCTTTTTAGGCATCGCTACTCCCTTCTGGTAAATGCCAATTTAAAGGTAACTTCTAAAAACCACAAATTTATTTTTATTAACCACAGAGAACACAGAGAACACAGAGGAAAATTTTAATTGCAATCAAAATGTTATTGAATATTATAATTGACGTTGTATATAAAATAAATTTTGAAAATTTTCTTCTCTATGAACTCTGCGTTCTCGGCGCTTAAATAAAAAACCGGTTATTAGAAATTGCCTAAAATCAATTTAATTTGCGTTTATCGTAACCGTTCACGAAAATTTGTTTATTATACAGATCGTACTTGAATTTCAGCGATTTAAAAGCGTCAAAGCCTGCCGTCCGAAAACTAGGCAGGCGACGGTAAACGAAAACTCAAGTGCGAACAGTTTAAATTATATTTTGGCAATTTTTTTAGGAACAGGAAGGACAAATGGGACAAGAGGGACTGGACAATTTTTGTTACAAAAAATCTTTATCTAGTTTTCTAAAAAACTACTCCTTACTCCATCTCCATATTCTTATTCCCTACTCCCTAATTTTCGTGAACGTTTACATGAAAACAATCTGCCGCATAAATCTGCTTAATCCGGCGGCGACTCAATTTTTACTATTTTTACTATCGGTTACAAATTTTTTTCCTGTCAATATCTCAAACGCCTCAACATATTTTTCCCGCGTCCTCATTACAATATCATCCGGCAACTCCGGCGGCGGACTGTTTTTGTCCCATCCGCTCGAAGTCAACCAGTCCCTTACAAATTGCTTGTCAAAAGACGGTTGACCCTTGCCCGCCTCATAATCCGACAACGACCAAAAACGTGAACTGTCCGGCGTAAAAACCTCATCCGCCAATATCAACTCATTGCCAAAAAATCCAAACTCAAACTTCGTATCCGCAATTATTATCCCGCGTTTTAACGCATACTCGCTGCCGCGTAAAAATATATCCAACGACTTCTCCCGCAATAAATTCGCCGCATCAATACCGACAGTATTCACAACTTCGTCAAAAGTAATATTTACGTCATGACCGCTCTCCGCCTTCGTTGACGGCGTAAATATCGGCTCCGGTAAACGCTCGCTCTCACGCAATCCCGCAGGTAACTTTATACCGCAAACAATACCCGACTCACAATACTCGCGCCAACCAGAACCGCTCAAATAACCACGAACAACACACTCTATCGGTAAAATCTTACACTTGCGAACCAACATTGAACGCCCCGCAAATAAAGATAAATCTACTCCCGCTGGAAAAGGCATCTCATAAACGTCCGTCATTAAAACTTGCCGACCTACGCCAAGCTCGTTAAACCAAAACGACGACGTCTGATTTAATATCTTGCCCTTGTCCGGAATCCCCGTAGGCAATACCCAATCAAATGCGCTAATACGATCACTACTAACAAGAAGCAACGAATCGCCAAAATCATAAATATCACGCACCTTCCCACGCTTCGGAACAAAACCAACTATCTCCGTCCGTAATACAACTTCTTTATTTAAACTCATATTTTTAATTTTTTGTAACCTTTCACGAAAGGGGACTTCTAAAAATTTATTTTTTGCAAAAAGGTAGGCGGTGTTTCGCCGCTGTGTTTATTTTTGGGTCGCAATACGTGTAAAACAGTTATTAAATTTTAATAACTCACGTTACGCAGGCGGTCAAATTCAGTCCTAATATAGTTACTATATTTAGCCTTGTTTCTGCGTATGATGCGTAACATGAGTTTTTAGAACTTGCCTTTATGGTTTTTAGAAGTTGCCATCAATGAATTTTAGAGATTTGTTATTTATATTTTATTAGCGCTGTTGTAGCGAGTTTATCGCAGCGTTCATTTTCGATGTTGCCGGCGTGTCCTTTGACGTGCGTTAAAATGACTTTATGTTTTTTTGCCAGAGCGTCTAATTCTTGCCAGAGTTCGAGATTTTTTATTGGTTTAAGTTTTCCGTTTTCTTTACGTTGCCATCCGTTTTTTTTCCAGTTTGGCAACCAAGCCGATAATCCGTCTAACACGTATTTTGAATCGCTGACGATTTCGACAGACGTTGGGCGGTTCAATGCTTTCAAGCCTTCAATTACTGCGGTTAATTCCATTTGATTATTAGTTGTATTTGAGTTGCCGCCTGATCGTTCAACTTCCTTACCGCTTTGCCGATGCCGCAATATAAATCCCCAACCGCCCGGTCCCGGATTACCGCTACAAGCCCCATCTGTAAACAAAATCACTTCAGTCATTTTTTGTACAAAAAATCAAAACACGCCGAATAAAAAAAACGTAACCGCCCACGAAAATTTAAACGATAAATTTTAGGGGGGGTGGGAGTATTTTTTTAAATTCGGAATTCGGAATTCGGAATTCGGAATTACAGGAGAGATTTTTTGTAACAAAAAATCTGTTCTCAATCTTTCTAAAAAACTATCCCCTATCCCCTATCCCCTATTCTCTATTCCCTACACCCTGTCCTCTAAAATCTATCGTTTAGATTTTTGTGAACGGTTACGATTTATGTTTATCAAATTACGGCGCCGTAAACGTCTTTTTTCTTTTCGTCTTTTTTGTAATCCGTAACCAACGTTTCCGTAGTCAACATTAGCCCCGCAATACTTGCCGCATTCGTTAGCGCCGTGCGAACTACTTTCAACGGATCGACAATACCCGCCTTATACATATCGACATATTTTCCGGCATTAGCGTCGTATCCTGTTGATGCTGATTTTTGCAATACTTCGTCGGCTATAACCGAACCGTCCAAACCGCAATTTTCAGCAATCTTAATCAACGGCTTCGGCAAAATTCGCAAAACGATATCAACGCCGATTTTTTCATCGCCCTTGACCGAACCGCGAATTTTCTCAACAGCGTCCTTACAACGCAACAACGCAACTCCGCCGCCTGGCAAAATACCTTCTTGCGCCGCCGCGCGCGTCGCATGAAGCGCATCTTCAATACGCGCCTTTTTCTGTTTCATTTCCGCTTCCGTGCTTGCGCCAACTTGTATTACCGCAACGCCGCCGCTTAATTTCGCTAAACGTTCCTGATATTTTTCACGATCATATTCGCTATCGGTGGTCTCAATTTGTTTTCGCAACAAATCGACGCGCGCCTTAATATCAGCCTTCTTGCCGCCGCCTTTAACTATCGTCGTTGAATCTTTATCAACCGTAACCTGCGCCGCCTTGCCTAATTGGTCAACAGTAACATTCTCCAACTTAATTCCCAAGTCTTCGCTTATTACGACGCCTCCGGTTAAAATTGCTATATCTTGCAACATCGCTTTACGGCGGTCGCCAAATCCTGGCGCTTTTACCGCCGCGACGTTCAATGCGCCATGCAACTTATTGACGACAAGCATCGTCATCGCCTCGTTGTCAATATCTTCCGCAACAATCAATAGCGGCTTCATCGTCTGCGCTACTCGTTCAAGAAGAGGAATCAACTCGCGTATGTTACTAATTTTTTTCTCATGCAACAAAATCAAAGGATCGTTAAACACGCAGTTCATTTTCGCCGGATCGTTAATAAAATACGGCGAAATATATCCCTTGTCAAATTGCATACCTTCGACGACTTCATATTTTGTATCGGCTGTTTTGCCTTCTTCGACGGTGATTACGCCATCGTTGCCGACAGCCTCCATCGCTTCCGCCAATAAATTACCAATCACGGGATCGTTATTCGCCGATATTGCGCCTACATTTGCGACTTCTTGCTTTGTCGTTATTGCTTTCGCCGATTGATGCAAACATTCGACCGCTGCGTCTATCGCCTTGTCGATACCGCGTCTCAACGCCGTAGGATTAGCGCCGGCGGCTATATTTTTCAAACCTTCGCGATAAATTTCGCGGGCTAGCACCGTCGCCGTCGTCGTGCCGTCGCCTGCCATGTCAGAAGTTTTCGACGCAACTTCATTGACTAATTTTGCGCCCATATTCTCAAACGGATCCTCCAGTTCTACTTCCTTGCTGACGCTTACGCCGTCCTTCGTTATTGTAGGTCCGCCAAATGATTTATTGAGAATAACATTACGACCCGTAGGTCCCATCGTTACCGCGACGACATCCGCCAATTTGTTCACTCCATCAAGTATCTTCTTGCGGGCGTCGTCGCTAAAAATAAGTTGTTTTGCCATTTGCTTTTTTTTAATCGGTTAGTTGTTAATATTGAAAATACCCGCTACATCTACCCAATGCAAAGCGGAATATACCGGACACAATATGAATTTTCGTTACAAAAAATAATAATACAAAATCGCAATTACCGACAACAAAAATTCAAATGCGAACAGCCCCAAAAATACCCAATACGCTAATGGAAAAAAATTTTTTCCACATTACGCAAAATTCATATCAGACTAGTCGCCGTTACCGCAATAATTAAATGCAAAATTAACGGTTCAACTGTTCTTGTTTTATTCATACTTGAACTCGCATTTATCGCCGTCTGAATAACTACGGACGACAGATTTTTAAATTATTCGTACTTGAATTTGCGTTTACAGCCGCCTTGCCTATCTATCGGACGGCAGGCTTTTATGCTTTTAAACTGTTCTCACTTGAGCTTTCGTTTACATTCGCCTGCCTAGCTTTCGGACGGTAGGCTTTAACGCTTTTAAATCAATGAAATTCAAGTACGATCTGTATATATCGCTAAAATTCAAGTACGATTCGTAAACGCCTTTACATCGCTGAATTTCAAATGCGATATTTGTATTTTTCGTTACGATAATTGAAAACGAAAAATTATTGAATCGAATAAATCTAATAAATCGATTTATTGAAATTAAAGACGTTATTCCAAAAATACGCGTAGGATTAAAATGATAGCGCTTTTTTAGCGGTCATTTGCGTCTTTACGCCGTTTATATTGAGCGTTATTCGCTTATTGCCGTAATCCTGCGCGTAATTTTTGAAACGATAAATCCGAAGTTATTTCACGACTTTAGCAAGCACGTCGCTTTCGCGCAATATCTTGATTTCAACGCCGTCAACTTCAATATCGTTGCCGGAATACTTGCCGTAAATGACTTCGTCACCAATAGCGACGCTTAGCGCCGCGCGATTACCGTTATCGAGCAACTTGCCCGGTCCGATAGCGATTACAGTACCGCGTTGCGGTTTTTCTTTTGCGGCGTCCGGCAAGTATAATCCACCTGCGGTCTTTTCTTCCGCTGCCAACGGCTCAACGACAATTCGATCATCAAGCGGTTTCAAGTTGATTTTCTTTGACATATTTTTTTCCTTTCAAGTTTAATGGTTTTTAAATTGTTCGTACTTAAATTTGCATTTATCGTCGCCTGCCTACTTTCGGACGGCAGGCTTTGACGCTTTAAAATCGCTGATTCTCAAGTACGATCAGTATATCTTTGAATATTAGTTGATACGTTTAATTATTTATAAACTGTTCGTACTTGAGTTTGCATTTACTCGCCTGCCTAGTTTTTGGGCGGCAGGCTTTTACGCTTTTAAATCGCTAAAATTCAAGTACGAGCCGTATATTTTATTGACTGTAAATTTACTAGGTAAACCGTTGAAAATTTACTAGTCAAAAAAAGTTTTTTGTTACGGTATTTATTGTAACAAAAATTCATCAATACCGTCCGCCGCTTTAATTGAGACAATCAATAAACATCTCAAATTAAACGGCAAACTGCATTACGCAATTTTTCGGTTTAGAAGCCCATGCCTCCCATGCCTCCCATGCCGCCCATTCCTCCCATGCCGTCCATTCCGGCGCCGGGCGGCGGCGTTGCCGATTCCGGTTTCGGGATTTCGGTAATAGTGCAAGAGGTTGTGAGCAATAATCCGGCGACGCTTGCGGCATTTGTCAACGCAGTCTTTACGACTTTTGCGGGATCGACAATTCCGGCTTCAAACAGATCGCCGTATGTATTTTTATCGGCGTCGTAACCGTCGTTTTTGCCTTTCATCTGCTTAATCCTGTTGACGACGACGGCGCCGTCGACTCCGGCATTTTCAGCAATACAACGAACCGGCGCATCCAAAACGCGCCTTATAATTTGCACGCCGTAAGTTTCATCGCCAACCGCTTCTATTTTGTCGAGCGCTTTTTCGCTACGCAACAACGCTACGCCGCCGCCCGGAACTATTCCTTCATCTAGCGCCGCTTTGGTTGCGGCGCGGGCGTCTTCGTAAAGATATTTCCGCTCCTTCAATTCAGTTTCTGTTGCGGCGCCAACGTTAATTTGAGCGACGCCGCCTGCTAATTTAGCAAGACGTTCTTGAAGTTTTTCGCGGTCGTAATTACTCGTAGTCGTTCCTATTTCGCGTTTAATCTGTTCAACTCTAGCGTCAATATCAGCTTTCTTACCGGCGCCGCCAACAATGGTAGTGTTTTCAGAAGTAATATTGATTTTCTTGCAACGTCCGAGATCGGAAATTTTAACCGCGTCAAGTTGAACGCCTAAATCTTTATAAATCGCATTAGCCGCCGTCAAAATTGCAATATCGCCAAGCATCGCCTTGCGTCTATCGCCGTAAGCGGGCGCCTTGACTGCGCACACCTTCAACAAACCGCGCAACTTATTCACGACCAACGTCGCAAGCGCCTCGCCGTCAATATCCTCGGCAATAATAAGCAACGGTTTACTTTGCTTAGAAACCGTTTCAAGTATAGGTATTAGTTGCTTTGCGCTGGATATCTTATCTTCGTAAACTAGAACGAGCGCGTCTTCAAGTTCGACGACTTGATCGTCCACGTTTGTTACGAAATGGGGCGACAAGAAACCGCGATCAAATTGCATTCCCTCAACTACTTCAACGTAAGTTTCGGACTGCTTGCCTTCTTCAACCGTAATAACTCCGTTCTTGCCAACTTTAACAAAAGCGTCGGCAAGATGTTTACCGATTGTCGGGTCGTTATTTCCGGCAATAGATGCAACTTGTTCGATTTCTTTTCTATTTTTTTCGTTTACCGGCGTGGCAAGTTTAGCAACCGATTCGCAAACTGCCGCCGCGCCTTTGGCTATGCCGCGTGCAAGCGACATCGGATCGGCGCCGGCGGCAACCATCTTGAGACCTTCAAGATAAATCGCTTCAGTAAGTACCGTTGCCGTAGTCGTCCCGTCGCCTGCAACATCGTTAGTTTTCGATGCGGCTTCTTTAACGATTTGTGCGCCTAAATTTTCTTCAGGATCGTCAAGCGAAATATCTTCGGCGACTGTTACGCCGTCTTTGGTAACCTTTGGCGCTCCCCAACCTTTATCAATTACGGCATTTCTACCGCGTGGTCCCAGAGTGCTTTTAACGGCTCTGGATAATTTTAATACGCCCGCAGCGAGCGGTTGTCGCGCGGCGTCTTCGAATGACATTTTTTTAGACACGTTTGGTAACTCCTTCGTGATGTTTTTTGAGATATGTTAATTTGGAAAAGTTCAATATCTCATTCGCCAATATATCGTAAATTGATCTCGTCTTAAACGAAACGTATTTGTCTTGCAGTAATATAAAAAACTCAAAACACGCCGCCAATCTAATATACCCAATCACCTAAATACGACTCCGCAATTCAACCAATTACACAACGTTTACACTATATATACCTCATATCCTGCAAACGCAAATCTCAATCTAACAATAATAATTGGCAAAATAATTAAAACTCTTCTTACAGCCAATATGTAATGAAATCCGCAACAACGAATTCCAAAACAAAAATAAGCAACTACCATGCCAAGATTCCACTGCCAATTTGACAGAAAAAATTATAAAACAAAAATAAAACAAAAATTTAACAATCAAGAAATGTCTTTTGTAAGGGACAGGATGGACAAGTGGGACAATTTTTGTAACAAAAATTATCCCTACACCTATACGCCTAAACCCTCGCAATCAAATTTTCTTGAATGGTTACAAAATAGATTATTAAAAATTTTTAGTTGTTATTAAGATTTGCGTTCTTTTTGCGAGGAAAGTTGCGTCTTGTTTGAATTGTTTTAGCAGTTTATTGTAAATTTCTGCGTTTTGTTTTTTTGGGTATTTTTTATCTTCCGTATTTAGGATATTATCGATTTTTTCAAAATTGTTCCACAATCCTGAACCTACCGCCGCTAGCGCCGCAGCGCCGAGTGCGGCGGCGTCTTGCCCGATGTTAATTTTAACAATATCAATCAATAACGCATCAGCATAAATTTGTCGCCAAAATTCGCTTTTTGCCCCGCCGCCAACAATATTCATTTCGCCGCTAACATTCGTCAACTCCCTAAACGCATCCAAAACTACACGAAGATTCAACGCTATACCTTCCATGACGGCACGAATTAAATCTGCGCGCGTATGACTTAAATCCAACCCTAAAAACGCCCCGCGAATATCCACGCCGTCAAGCGGCGTGCCGCCGCCCAAAGACGGATTAAACAACACGCCGCCGGCGCCAATAGACGACTTGCCCGCTTCGTTAATCATTAACTCGTAAACGTCGCATTGATCCTTTTCCGCTTGCATTTTAAGATCAATACAAATCTGATCGCGTATCCAACGAAACGTCGTGCCGCTTGCAAAAATCGATAGCGCTGAAACAAATTGTTCCGGCGCTACATGAGTAAAAACATAAGGCTTCGCTTGCGGATTAAGCAGCGGCTTCGTATCCGAAACCGCTATCCAAGACGACGAGCCAAACGACGCATAAAGCCTGCCCGACACAAAACTACCGGCGCCTAACGCCATACAAGAATTGTCAACGCCGCCCGCAATAACCAACGTCTTTTGAGATAAACCTAACTCCAACGCCGCCGCCGAAGTCAACTCGCCCAAAACTTGCGTTGACGGAACTATCGCCGGAAATAACGCCGCTGGTAAACCCGAAAGCGAAATCAACTCGTCGTCATAATTCCAATCAACCAAATTATACGCCCCAAGACCAGACGCATAACTAAAATCAGTCGCAATCACTCCCGTCATCCGATAATTGATATAGTCCTTCGTGCCAATTATCTTGTCTATCCTCGCAAACAAATCAGGCTCGTTATTCTTGTACCACAAAATTTTGAACAACGTATAATGCGCCGCCGGAAAACCGTTGCCGGTTCGTAAATACCACTCGTCCTGATTAAACGATTCAAAAAATCGCGCCGCCTCGACGTCCGCACGCCGATCCGACCAAATCGGCGTCGCCGCCCGCAACAACTCGCCGCCCGCTCCCAACGGAACACAACCAAGACTATGACCCGAAATCGCAAGACAAGAAATCTGACCCGCCGAAATACCACGCTCTTTCGCAGCCGCCAAAAGCCGGTTCGTACTACGAACTACAGCGCCCCACCAGTCCGCCGGACGTTGCTCATGCCAGCCCACCGCCGGATAAAACGTCTCATAAGACTCAAACACCGACGTAATAACCACGCCGTCGTCGTCAAATAACGAAGCCTTGTTACCACCCGTCCCAAGATCATAAGAAATAATCATTTTAATAAATAAATAAAAAATTTTTATTTTGTCCAATTTAACATTTTAATATAGTCAAATTATTTTTTTCATCAGTTTCGTATGAGATTTTTTCGTCCCATGACAACTCTTTTGCTTTCGGGCGACGGTCAAAAATTA
>JAISLW010000308.1 GCA_031277105.1 Planctomycetaceae bacterium
CAGGCTTTGACGCTTTTAAACTATTCGTACTTGAGTTTGCGTTTACCTTCGCCTGCCTAGCTTTCGGACGGCAGGCTTTGACGCTTTTAAATCGCTGAATTTCAAGTACGAGCAGTATACATCACCGAATTTCAAGTACAAACCGCATAATTCCGAAATTAAAAAAATTCCGAATTAAAAAACTATCGCCTTTTTGTAATTTGTAATATGTTTAAATATATTTTTTTGATATTATTTTTTGTTTTCGTTCAAGTTCTTTACGGTCAACCGGAGTCTTCCGGTATGTTGCGTCGTTTTAGCGAGCGTGCGCCAGTTAAAACTAACGGCGGCTACTTGTTTTGGGGCGACGTGCTTTTTTTTCACGAATGGCATATCCAAAAAAATATTAACTTCAACAGCTACCGCCTAATCGACGGCAACGCAATTCAACGCGCATTCGGCACATTCGACGAATGTAAATCACGCCTTGACGAAATTCGCAACGAAAGTAAATTACAAAATATGTCCGGCGCCGTTCTAATAGTCGTACACGGCTTCGGCTCAAGCGGACATCGCACCAAAAAACTCGCAACATGGTTTCGCGAACAAAAAATTTACGATCATGTTATCAACTTTACTTACCCGTCGACAACACAACCAATCATAGAACATTCACGAATGCTAGACAGCGTCGTGCGTAATTTATCAGACGATGTTCGACGTATAGATTTTGTTGCGCATAGTTTGGGTTGTATAGTTGTCCGCCGTTATTTGAGCGGCGTTTTAGACGATAAATGGATAGCGGCAGAGAATCCGGTCGCGGTACGCGATAAATTTACGCCGGATACGAGAATCGGTAGATTTGTTATGCTCGGTCCGCCTAATCACGGATCAGAATTAGCGGCGAAACTAATAGGCAATAACAGAGTTATACGAACTGTTACCGGAACAACAGGAGACGAACTCGGTTTACGATGGGACGAAACAAAAAAGAAACTCGGTATCCCAAAATGCGAGTTTGCAATTATTGCCGGAGGTTGCGGAAATAATAAAGGCTTTTCAAGACTAATCAAAGGCGACGACGACGGCGTCGTAAGCGTCGAAGGCACAAAATTAGCCGGCGCCGCCGAATGGGCTTTGTTCTACATGGATCACGACGACCTACTACAAACCGAAGTAATTTTTGAATACACTTTAGATTTTTTGAAAAAAGGAACTTTTAAGTTAGGGAATAGAGAGTAAGGCGTAGAGTGTAGGGTGTGGTTTTTTTGAGGGACAAGTGGGACAGGAAGGACAAGTGGGACAAAGTTAATTTATAATTTTAAAATTAAAATCTTTAGTTCCGCATTCCGAATTAAACCTAGCAATCAGGAGTTTAATTTTTGATGTTTGATGATTTAGAGATATTATCTGTTTTTGGCAAGGAGTATGGTTATTATTCGTTACGAAAAATGGGCGTTGATTTTACTCAATTGCCTTATTCGATTCGGGTATTACTTGAGTCTGCGTTACGTAATTGCGACGGTGAAATTATAACGGAAGACGACGTTAAAAATCTTATGTTGTGGCGCGGCGACGCGGTTTCGACGGCGGAGGTACCGTTTAAGCCTTCGCGCGTATTATTGCAAGATTTTACGGGAGTTCCGGCTGTTGTGGATTTGGCGGCAATGCGTTCTGCGATGCGTCGTCTTGGTTATGATCCGGAGTTAATCAATCCGCTTGTTCCGGTAGATTTGGTTATAGATCATTCGGTTCAGACTGATTTTTATGGTTCCGCCGATGCGTTGTCGAAAAATGTTTCGCTTGAATTTATGCGTAATAGCGAGCGTTATTCGCTTTTGAGTTGGGCGCAAAATTCGCTTAGTAATTTTCGCGTAATACCGCCTTCTGTTGGAATAATTCATCAAGTTAATCTTGAGTATCTTGCGGATGTTGTTCATTTGCGGTCTGATTTTGAATTTTCGTACAAAAATTCATTGCCCGATTCCAAAGTTGCGTTTAATCAAAATGGCAAGAGTAATGGCAAGGGTAATTCGCAATTTGATCGTATAGTTGGGTTACTTTATCCTGATTCGGTTTTGGGTACGGATTCTCATACGGTGATGATCAATGGTCTTGGCGTTTTGGGTTGGGGGGTTGGCGGTATTGAGGCGGAGGCTGTAATGCTTGGTCAACCTTATTATATGGTTATGCCGCAAGTGATAGGCATGAATTTGTCCGGCAAGTTGCGGCGCGGCGTAACGGCGACGGATTTAGTTTTGACGTTGACGGAGTTTTTGCGGCGCGAGGGTGTTGTTGGCAAGTTTATTGAGTATTTTGGCAACGGCGTTGAGTCGATGCCTGTAACGGATCGGGCGTTGCTTGCGAACATGGCGCCGGAGTATGGCGCTACGATGGGTTATTTTCCCGTCGACGCCCAGACGTTAGATTATTTGCGGGCAACCGGCAGATCGGCGGAGCAAGTCGAAATTGTGCGGACGTATTGCAAGGAACAATTTCTTTATCGCGAAGCGTCTAGCGCCGTTCCGTCTTATACGAAAATTTTATCGTTTAATCTTGACGATGTCGAGCCGTCGTTGGCGGGACCGAAGCGTCCGCAAGACCGCGTTTCGCTTGCAAATATGCAGTTGAAGTTTCGTAATTTGTTGCCGGCGCAAGTTAAGGATCGCGGTTTTGGGATTCCAGACGGCGAGTTGCGTAAATCGGTTTCAACTAATTTTGGCGAGTTGCGTCATGGTTCGGTTGTGATTGCATCGATTACGAGTTGTACTAATACGAGTAATCCGCGATTGATGATAGCGGCAGGTTTGATTGCGCGTAATGCGATTTTGCGAGGCTTAAATGTTCCGAAGTTTGTCAAAACGAGTCTTGCGCCTGGATCGCGCGTAGTAATGGAATATTTAATCAAGTCGGGTTTGTATGAATTTTTGGAGGGGCTTGGTTTTCATGTTGCGGGTTTTGGCTGTATGAGTTGTATAGGCAACAGCGGCGGGCTTTTGCCGGAAGTCGAGCGTGCGATATTGGACAATAAAATTGTTGCGGCTGCGGTAATTAGCGGAAACCGTAATTTTGAAGGGCGAATAAATCCGCTAGTTCGTGCGAATTATCTGGCGTCGCCGCCGCTAGTCGTCGCTTATGCGATAGCGGGAAACGTCGATATCGATTTTGAGAAAGAGCCAATCGGAACGACAAAAAATGGCGACCCAATTTTCTTGCGAGATATTTTGCCAGACGACGATGAAATAACGCAAGTTGTAAATACGTCAATTACGCCGGAAATGTATAATAATTGTTACAAAAATGTTTTTACGGCAAATGAAAATTGGAATACAATCGCCAATAAAAACAACAACGACAATAAAACAACAGAATCAAACCTTAATATAAATTCTAAAATTGACGGTGAAGTTGATGGTAAAGTTAGCGGTAAAGTTGATGATAAATTTGACAATAAATTTGATGATAACGTTGATAGCAAAGTTGACAATAAAGTCGATGATAAAGTTGGCGGATTATTTGTTACAAAAAATCATTCGACTAATCGCTCGATATTATTCAAGTGGGACAATTCGTCAACTTATATTCAAGAGCCGCCTTTTCTTTTTGGGATGCGTTTATTGTGTTCGGAAGCGGCGCCGGAGATATTTCGGGCGCGGGCGCTTGTTCTGCTCGGCGATTCTGTAACAACAGATCATATTTCTCCAGCGGGATCAATTAAGGCGGATTCTCCGGCGGGTAATTTTTTGCGTAGTTTAGGAGTTAGCGAATGTGATTTTAACAGTTACGGCGCCAGACGAGGCAACGACAAAATTATGACGCGAGGAACATTTGCGAATATTAGATTGCAAAATCTGCTTGCAGGCGGCGGTATTGAAGGCGGCGTAACACGCTATCTGCCAAACGGAGAATTATTGACCGTTTATGAAGCGGCGGCAAAATATAAGGAAAACGGCGTCCCGCTAATTGTTATTGCGGGCAACGAATATGGAACAGGCAGCAGCAGAGATTGGGCGGCAAAAGGAACTTTATTGCTCGGCGTAAAGGCAGTAATTGCGACAGGATATGAAAGAATACATCGCGGAAATCTTATTGGAATGGGAGTATTACCGCTAGAATTTCCACAAAACGTAACTTGGCAATCACTAAATTTAACCGGAGAAGAAGAATTTACTATTCCAGAAATAGACAAAAATTTCAAGCCCGAAGGAACAATAATTATTACAGCAGAACGCGAAGTCAAAAAAAATATATTCAGCGAAACAAAATTCCAAGTTAAAGTAAGAATCGATTCGCCAATCGAATTAAAATATTACCTAAACGGCGGAATAATGCAAACCGTAATCAGAAATATCATCGAAAAAAAGTAATCGAAAAAAGTAACCGTTCACGAAAATTTATTTATCAAATTACGTATAAGGATCGCGGGCGTCTCGCCTGCACTTTGCCGAAAGGCAAACAAAAAGGCGCTTGAGATACTAAACCTCGATCATTAGCGGTTGAGTACAACCGCACGCAGGCGAGACGCCCGCGATCCTGGGATGCAGGCGTTTCGCCTGCGAATCTGAAAGAACACTGGCAAAATACCTGCGAACCTTTTGACAAATTTTTGTAACAAAAAACAGTTCTCTACTTTTCTAATAAACTATTCTCTTAACCCTAAAAATCTATTGTTGAAATTTTGGTGAACGGTTACGATTTTATTTAATTGTAACTGCGGGTATATTTTTTTGGTTTGCGGTATTGTTATTTTGTGGTTCGTCGTCGATTCTTTTTGTTATTCCTTTTTCTATTTTTGTGTTTGCGAGGTTATTTATGATTAAGGAATTTTTGTACAAATTTTCGTAGCATGCGGCGACTGCGATTTTTTGTTTTTTATTTAGCAAGTCTTCAATTAGTTCCGGTTTGACGTCTTCTAATTTTAGGTTCGACGCGGGTTCTTTGCCTACGCAAAATAATATCATCAAATTTTCTCCGACGCTTATAATTTGCGACAATTCTCCGACTTGCAACTTAAACGCGACTTCTTCCAGAACCGGCTCGCCCGAATGCTTATAAATCAACGGTATCAAACCGCCCGATAACCGCAACGTTGGATCAGAAGAATATTTTTCTGATAATTCGCTAAAATATTTTTCATTAGGATTCATTTTTGCCATCTGCCAAACTTCCATTGCGCGTCTGTGATCGTTGCGTTCAAACGTAACTGCACGGCATCGTATTTTTTCGCCGAAGTTCGACTCGTGTGATTTTTGCAAGTCTGTTTCGGTTATTTCGATATTATCTTTTGCAAGTTGTTTTAGCGCCAGAATAGGAAAGACGGTATTAGTTCTATAAACTTGCGCCGACATGCCGCTTTCTTCCATTGCCAATTTCATCCATCGTTCTATATCTGGTTGACCGTCGTTTTTAAGCGGTAGATTTTTTATTGCCATTTGGCGGAGTTCGACGTCAATATCTTTTTCAGTAATTACGATTTTTCTTTTGCGGCATTCTTGTACGATAATTAAACGGTTAATCATATCGGTCAAAACGTCTTTGCCGTAACGCTTCAAACAATAAGTCGCCAATACGTCCGTCGTAACCGGATGATTATTTACGATTGCGGCGACGCCGGGGTTTTGAGTCATTTTCATCGGGTCGCCGAATATCATATCGATTTTGGCATTTTTGAGTAATTGTTCAAAGAATTTTTCTGATGATTTTCTAGTTTTTTCGTCTCGTATTTTTGTTTCTAATCTTTCGCGGACTTGTTCGATATTTACGTTTTGTTTTGGCAGATGTTTTTCGCAGCGGAATATAATAAAATTTTCAGCCCATTCGACGACGGGCGAAATTTGACCTTCTTTTAAGGAGAAAACAACATCTTCGATTATTTTATCGGTTGCGTATCTTCTGATCGGGTGAATTAGTCCGCCGTAAGGTTGACTTGCGGGATCGAGCGAATAATTTTTAGCGATGTTAGCGAAGGAATCCGGATTAGTTGTTACTTGGGCGTGTATTTGTTGTGCGTCGCGTTTTGATCGCAGGACGATTTGGCGGACTTGCACGCTTGCGCCGTATTGCGACTCGTAAGCGCGTTGTAATTCATCGTTGGTAATTTTGCTATCTCCGGCTAATCTTGCGATGCCAAGAATAGGGCTAATTATATCTTGCATGTATTGTTCGGGCGTTATGCCGCGCTCGTGTTCAATTAGTTCAAGCCAGTCTTCGGTAGTAAAATTGAACGCTTTTGCCATCCGTGAAATTTCAGCGTTAATATCATCTTGCGTAATTACGATATTTCGACGCCGGCATTCAATTTCGACTAACGTCCGTTTGATCAAATCCTTCAAAACTATATCGCCAAACATACGCAGCGACTCGTTGGTAACGTCTTTTTTGCTGATAGGTTCGTTATTAACTACCGCCATTATTTCGGGCAAGTTAGTCGTGTTGAGGGTAATTTCTTGTAGAGTATTTTTGTTGTTATTATTGTTTGGCGCAGTTTGGCGTGAATTAGATTTAGTTTGTGCGTAATTGGACGAAGGCGGACGATTAGCGGCGTTATTGACGGCGCGATTATTAAAATTCGTCTGTGAAAATATTTCAACATTACCAAAAAATGTTGAATTAAAATATACGCAAAATACAAATAATAAACTTATTTTTTTCATTTTCTTTTTTAAGTTGTTGGCGTTTATACGGCTCGCAATTAACAATTAAATTTAAGCAAAAAATTTTAGTGGATAGCGCGTAGGTTGTAGCGAAACAATTTTCGTAACAATAAATATTTGTCCCGTTAGGGACAAGATGTTGGTAGAAAAAAATAATACGAATTTTTAGCGTCCCGTTAAGGACGCAATGAGGGTTAAGGTTGTATTGACATGTTGTCCCTAGCGGGACAAATATATTTTTGACCTTGCTTTTCTACCAAAATGTTGTCCCTAGCGGGACAGATCGGACAAATATTTATTGTTACAATAAATCTATCCCCTACCTCTATACAGTTCGTACTTGAAATTCATTGATTTATACAGTTCGTACTTGAAATTCAGTGATTTAAACGCGTAAAAGCCTGCCGTCCGAAAGCTAGGCAGGCGAAGGTAAACGCAAACTCAAGTGCGAACAGTTTAAAAGCGTCAAAGCCTGCCGTCCGAAAACTAGGCAGGCGGCGATAAACAAAAATTCAATTGCGAACTGTTCAATTTTTACAATATGTTAATTAGGCAAAAAACAGATTTCGGCGAACTGTTGCGAATAATATAAATTCAAAAAAAACACGTCAAGACCAATTTTCACAAATTCGCCAAACAATAAAAATCGTAACCGCTCACGAAATTTTAACGATCAGAGTTTTAAACTGTTCGTACTTACGTTTGCGTTCCTGCAATTTATCCCCCTTGTCTCTCAAAAATAATCTTTTTAATCTGGGATCGTTTTAAAAGCGATCCACAGATTACACAGATTAAAAGAATTTTTTTAGGGACAAATGAGACAGATTGAAGGATCGCAGGCATTTCGTCTGCATTTCAGGATCGCAGGCGTCTCGCCTGCAAGCAGTTGTACTCAACCGCTAGGGCATCTCTAAAAATTCATTTGTTCAGGTAGGCGGCGTTTCGCCGAAACGCCGCAGTAGAGTTTACGACATCGATAAATTTTATTACTTCACAATGCCTAAAATACATCTATTTTTACACGTTATGAATTATTAAAATTTAATA
>JAISLW010000397.1 GCA_031277105.1 Planctomycetaceae bacterium
TCGATCCACAAATTAAAAAGATTATTTAAAAAATCTTTCTAATCTGCGTAATCTGTGGACAAAAAAATTTGATCTCGTTTGATCTCAAATTTTGTAACACGGGGCGGTAGTATAAATCAATCCGCAAAATAACACAATACCAGTCTGCAAAAATTTTCAGAAATTTTTTAATTTTATAAAAAAATTTACCGGATAATGCAGGCTAGACGAATTATTTTTGTAGGAACATTCGGCAATACGCTCAAAATGACTAACGCGCAAAAATAATTTTGAGCGTAATTGTAATATTTTAGTAGATTGTTAAACTGTTTTCCGGCAACAATGAAAATTTAATACGAACAGTTTAAATATTCAAAAAACAAATACGCAATTTTGCAAATTCCTAAATCTATAATTATGAATGTATGAATTATGAATTGCGCATTATTACATAATAGAGGATAAATTTTAATATGGTTTCGAGCGGTTATAAGATAATTTTTTTTGTGGTCAAGTTAATTTTGATCTTTTTTATATTTGGATTTCTTTTTTGGCAGGCGTCGCGTAATAATTCGTTTACGGAGCTTTTTCGGCAGCGTCCGTGTTGGGAGTTTATAGCGTTTGCGTTTTTGTTTCAATGTTTTTCGGTATCGCTAACATTTATTCGTTGGCGTATATTAGCGGTTACGCTTGGTCTTATGCTTTCGTTTAAGGATGCTTTTCGGTATGGTTTTCTTGGTTTAGCGTTAAGTTTAGCGCCGATGGGAATATTTGGCGGCGATGCGATGAAGACGTATTTATTGATGCGTAGGAATCCTGAATTGCGTTCTGCGGCGTTGGCTAGTGTGTTTGTTGATCGTGTTGTTGGTCTTTTGGCGATGTTTATTTGTGCGACGGTATTTATTTGTTTAACGGGTTTTGTATTTCGCGTCGAGGTATTGGCAGGCAGCGTATCTAATGTTGTATTTTTGTTTACGGTTGTTGGTTTTTTGGGTTGTGTTTTTATGTTTTTGCCGGTATTTTCGGGCAATGATATTGAGCGGTTGACTTTAATTATTCCTGTGTTTGGCAAGTATATTATAAAGTTAGTTCGTCCTCTTTTGGTTTATCGTAGTAATTGGCGTAGTGTATTGATTTGTTTTTTGATGTCGTTGCCGGTTCATTTATCTTTTGGCGTATCGTTATGGTTTTTGTCGAGTGGGATTTTTACGTCGTTAAAGGTTCCGAGTTTACCGGAGCATATAATGCTTTACAGCGCCGTTAATATTACGTCGATGATTCCGCTTGCGGCGGGACCGTTTGAGTTCGTATTAGCGCAACTTTACCCGTTATTTGGCGTAGCGATTGGCGTTGGAATGATGGTTGCGATTGCGTTCAGAATTATTGCAATTCTAGTCGCCGCTATCGGTATTATCTTCTATTTCACATTAAGAGCTGAATTACACGAAGCCAAAGAAGACATAGAACAATGGAACGACAAAAATAAAAATATCACAAATTAGCAATGAAAAAAAATTACAAGAATAGATATACCTATTCGCACTTTCGATTGCGTTTGTTAAAAAATACGCGCAACTATTGAGTAGCGAATTTTTTGATCAAAAAATTACGTTGAATTTCGCCCCATATACTGCTAGTAATTGAAATTCAGCGATTTAAAAGCGTCAAAGCCTGCCGGTCGAATCTAGGCAGGCAAAGGTAAACGCAAACTCAAGTACGAACAGTTTAAATGGGCGAAATTCATTTAAAATTAGCGTTACAAAAAATCAAATTAAAAAACACATTGTAAAGTGTGAATAGTATAAAGGTTAGTTTTTTAATTCGTAATTAGAGATTTTAATTTCAAATTTAGAATAATCGTAACCGTTCACGAAATTTTAAGCGACAGATTTTAGGGTGTAGGCGTTAGGTGATAGTTTTTTAAAATTAGAATTTGCGATCTAGCGAAAAGGGTTTTTGTTATAAAAACGTTGTCCCATTCGTCCCTCATATCCCACTTGGCCCACAAAAATTAGCTAAAAATTAGGTTTGTTAAAAAGCGTATTAAAATTTTAGATAAACATCGAATGACTGATCGTTTCTCCCAATAATGATTTTTAGAAATACCCAATTGTCAAGTATGTTTTCATTCAAAATATCTTGACGTAACATTTCGCCAAACGTTCCGGTTGTTGACTCTGTTTTATCAGCCGCAATAAAGTTTTTCGTAACATTTTTAGTAACGGCAAAAAATACAATTGCAACGGAGCGGAAATGAATCGTAACACAATAACCTAACCGTTGCGAAGACCAAGTGGATTTCGTGGCGAAACGTAAATAGGCATGTTATGTGCAACGTCCCGTACCTTATATTTATTTTCTATTTCTTTTATTATTTCCACCATTGAAAGATTTTTTGTTTCTTCATAAAACCTTTCCTTGTTTTTCCAAGTTTCTTCCAATGCTTTTTCCAACTCATCATTCCTCAAAATACACCTCCAACGGATTCGCCATCCTAAATGGATAATTATATCCCAATGTTTTATTGAGTATTATTATCTTTTGTTCTTTGTTTATATTTGCCAAATGTTGAAAATTCCAACTCAGCAAAACATCCATTTGAAAAATAGTTGAATATGCTATATGCAATGAATCAGCCACTTTTTTTGGGGGAATTATTCCATTCTTAATATAGTTCTCACCTAATAACGCAATATCATTTGGGCATCTCTAAAAATTCATTTGTCCAGGTAGGCGATGTTTCGCCGAAACGTCGCAATAGAGTTTATGATACCAATAAATTGTAATAATTCATAAAGTCTAAAATATGTTTATTTTAGATGCGTGAAATATCAAAATTTATTGATGTCGTAAACCGTAATGCGGCCCAAAATTAAACACAGGGCGAAACGCCGCCTACCTGAACAAATGAATTTTTAGAGATGCCCAATATTTTGGCTGTCGAGTGTTTTTGACCCCGAAGCGTAAACAGACCTGTTATGCGCCGTTTTTCCGTATTCAATTATTTTATTAATATCTTAAAATATTTTTTAAAAAACGCATCTATTTTTATTTATTATAACACCCTATCTATTTTTGCTGCAATATTAAGGAAATCATCACCCCATCCATTATCAATAGATGTATCTTGAATATCTCCAGTTGGTGCATATGCTAACTTCAATTGAACAATATCAATTGCTTCATTATTTTTGAGAGAATTTATTGAATAAATTATTAATTCTTTAATTTCACTAACAGTCATATGTGCGTATGCAGAATCTTTTGAAATATTAAGATACACAAGTGTCTTTTCTAACTGTTCTATTAGTTCATCATTATTGTTCTTTTCATGTATTTTTTTTGCTATTATTATTACCAATATTGTACTTAAACATACAAGCCCTTCTACCAACAACACGTTTTTCAATAATCCGATCTGCGTTGCGGCAGCAGGAATGTCAATAATTGCGTGTAATATTATTGCCAACGGGAAAAGCCATTTTTTATTCTTGCCGTAAACCGCATAAAAAACGATTATTGATAATGATATTTGTATCACTATTGCAAATATGCGTTCAACGCCGCCGACCAAAAATAAATAAGGAGCGGTTGTTACTAGCGCTGATATTTGACTGTTTGCTTGCTCAAGGATTTTGCCTTGCAATTTGCCCGTGATTGTTTCTATTGTTCCCATATTGACCATAACGCTGATTATTATTGCATTTATCATTGGCAATCCGGCAAGCAATATCGCTTCTATTCCACCGTGACCGACCCCATAGACCAGCCCCGTTCCAATGCCGTTGTATCTTTTTTTTAATATGTTGAATAAAATGAAACGGGCTGTTTCTTCAAAAATACCTGCCATGAAAATACCATATATTATGTAAACAACAGGCATTTTCTTTAAGGCAAAATTACCAAATACTATTGAATGTATAGATTGCTCCAATACCAAAACGAAAATTATAAATCCGCCAATACCAAAAATCATAGGCAGAAATTTAGCGTTATATTTTTTACGAAAGACAATAAATAAGACTATCGGAATACCTATTGATATAATAACCGATATTGCCATAAAAACGATTGAAAGAGTTGGAACTTGCATTATTTGCCTCTAAAATTATTCTATAAATTTTTTTCTTTGGTCAATATATTGTTTTATTTTTTTCAACAAATTTCTGGGTAAATTACGCATATAACATACTTTGGCAACCCGAATAAGGAAAAGACAAACTTTCTCATTTTATCTTTCTCAAATTCATTATATGATATTGATTTTGTAAATTCATTTATATCCATAATGCAATCAACAATATCAATAATGTATGACAAATCATTTTCATTAAACGGCATAAATTATTTCCCTTGTTGACAGAATTTTATTTTTTCGTATTGGATTTTTCAATGCTTCTTTTTCAACAATATTTACATCCCTATTTAATAATTCAGCAAATTTCTTTTCCAGTTCGATAATATCAAATAATGTTATG
>JAISLW010000313.1 GCA_031277105.1 Planctomycetaceae bacterium
CAGGCTTTGACGCTTTTAAACTATTCGTACTTGAGTTTGCGTTTACCTTCGCCTGCCTAGCTTTCGGACGGCAGGCTTTGACGCTTTTAAATCGCTGAATTTCAAGTACGAGCAGTATAAATCGCTGAATTTCAAGTACGATCTGTATAGGGTGTAGAGAGTAATTTTTTGTAAGTACGATCAGTCGTCATTATTTTTTGTAACGATAATAGTAATTGTATTTCGCTCCATCGGGGCAATAGCATTAGCGTAGGGCGCTGCGTCCTACGAAACGTAACGTACAAAACATTAGCCCTGTAAGGGCGATAGCCGTCGGGCGCCAATAAGTCGTGATCGTTTGCTTGCGCCCTTACAGGGCTTGCGTTAGTTGATAATCATTACGTAAAACGCTGGTAGGGCGCTGCCCTACGCTAATGCTTGTCGCCTCGATGGGGCTAAAACTCAATTTTCGATTCAAAAAATAAATATGTACTGAATAGTTGCAAATCGCCAAAACGTAATTTGCAAAAAAAATTTCCGTGAACTGTTACAAAATTTATAACTTAAACCACACGACAAAATTCGTTCATAACTCCATTTAATAACAATTTAACCAATCGCCAAAATTTATGTTTATTTACGTCGTCAATATAAATGTTTTGCCGGAATTTATCGAAAATTTCAAAACAGAAAGCATCGAAAACGCAAAAAATACAGTAAAAGAACCAAAAAATATCCGCTTCGACGTTCTACAACAAGATAACGATCCAACAAAATTCGTCTTGTACGAAGTATATACAGACGAAAGCGGATTAGAAGAACACAAACAAACAAAACATTACAACAAATGGAAAACAAACGTTGACCCAATGATGGCTGAAAAAAGAAATGCAACAAAACTCAATGAATTGTTTTTCGGAAAATAATCGCAAATAGCAAAACACGCCATACCTGAAATTCATAACCGCTCACGAAAATTTGTTTATAAAAACATTTTGAGAGACAAGTGGGACTGGAGGGACAAGTGGGACGATTTTTTGTAACAAAAAATTTTTTCTCTTAATCGTCTAATTTTAGAAAACTACACCCTACACCCTATCCCCTAAAATTTATCGTTTAAATTTTTCGTGAACGGTTATAGTTTTTTTAAGTAATTATCGCAATCTTTGTAGAATTTTTCCCAATCATTTCCAAAACATTCTTCAAATTCTTTTATGCGTATTTTTGGCGAGTCGTCTGATTGTGGATTTTTTTTTGCTAATTTTTTTAGGTAATTTGTGAATTGGTTTCTTTTTGTTTTTGCCAAGAAATACGTCAAGCCCCATGCCATTGCGTAGTTGTCAACGACCGTATTGGGGTCGCGTAACAAGTTATCGTCTTTTAACATTTTTTGGATTGGGTCGGTAGGTTTTTTTTGAAAATATTTTCTCAAATCTTTTAACCGTATTCCATTAACTTTTGGCGTTAAACTCCATCCTAAACTATCTTTTGCGTCTGGCGTTTCGTGAAAGAGCGCTATTCCTTCCGCAAGCCACAACGGATACGGCGCAAAACGTTGTTGCATTCCGTTATTCATGCTAATTTGATGCGTCGCTTCGTGTACGACTGTTGCGATATTGAACAATGCTTCCGGTTGACGCAGGTAATGATTTATTGTTAGCGATTCTGATTTATTATCATTTTCCTTAACAGACTCGAATCCTGACAAATCGCATAACACGACGCGATTGGTCAACTTGTTATAGTACGCAAGAATATTACGCGATAACTTCAAGCCCTCCGCTTCGGCATGTTTGAAAAAATCATCTCGATTAGAATAAATAACCGCAACAAGCGGAAACTCCGGATCAGTTAAATTTAAACCGCGACTATTCCAATAACTCTTAAAACCATTGCAAACCCGCTCAAGAATACGCGAATACCATTGCGCAAAACCGCGCGACGTCGTGTAAACTATCAAAAAATGCGGCTTCTCCATTATCTTATAACCCGCCGATTTCGGAAACTCGGACTCTAAACGCCGAATACATTCGCTCGTCGAATAAGCCTGAAATGCCTTATCATCTTTACGGCGGCTAAAAAGATTTTCCGGCGTAATAACAAAATATTGTCCGTCGCGCGACTTAAAAACTATGCCGTCGTCGGCTTCAATCAATATTTCGCCCGTTTCGCTACGCAATTTACCGTTATTCTTAAACTCGATATATTCAAGTCCGAAAGAAATATCGCAAAAAAGAAATATTGGAATAAAAATAAAAAAATAATGAAAATTCATCTTGGCATACTTTTAAAAAATTGTTAATATCCGCAAGTTAGCGCTTATTAAACTATTCGTACTTGCGGTTATCTTTACCGCCGTCTGCCCAGTTATCGGACGGCAGGCTTTGACGCTTTTACATCGCTGAATTGAAAATACGATACGTATTAAATAAGAACTGCGGATAGGAATTAGGAATTAGGAATTTATTTTGTCAATGGAGTTGCTATTGTTTATTAGTTTATCCCAAATTGTATCGGAGTCAATTTAACAATAATTGTAGGATATGCAAAAAGAATTATTTTCGCCCAATATTTATATTTTAGTTTCGGTTGTGATATTTGTAATGTTTGCGGGTTTATCGTGTCGCAGTACGGACATTGAGTTTCTTGCCAAGACTTCGTTAATTCCGGCTTATAGCGACAAGATACCCGGATTAGACTCGCCTCACGACCGGCGTAATTTGATACGTGAAAAAGGGATAGCAGGCGCAAAAAAAGATACGCCGGAAGAAGAACGCGAAATCCTTTTTGCCCAATTGTGGGAAGAATACAAAACGTCGCCGGACCCGAATATGCGGCGTGAAGCGGTTGACGCAATGGCAAAAATTCCTTATACGCACAAGGAAAAATGTATGCTTGACATTTTGCGGGACAATGATGCGTTTATTAGGATGTCGGCGGTTGAAGCGTTGGGTAAAATATTCAAAGGTGAAAATAGCGAAAGAGAAAATATTGCGGACGTGTTGATAAATCAAGCCAGAGCGGACGAGGACAAAGACGTTAGGGTTGCGGCGGTAAGAGAACTAGGAAAAAAAATCGTTGACCCGCAATTAAATAAAAAAATTACTATTGCGCTCGGAGATATGTTGCAAGACAAAGTTTTAATCGTAAAGTATGAAGCAATGGAATCGCTACAAAAAATCACGGGGAAAGATTATGGAAAAGACATAAACAGATGGACAAAATACATGCAAAACATAAAAGGCGAAACTACTGAATTACCAAAAGAAAGAACATGGGCAGAAAAATTACCAGTAATACATCTGCCAATGATAAAATAATTTTAACGGTTCACGGAAATTGAAACGACAGATTTTAGGGGATAAGGCGTAGTTTTTTAGAAATTTAGAGAACAGTTTTTTGTTATTAAAAAAAATTGTCCCACTTGTCCCTAAAAAAAAGACGTAATTTGATAAACAAATTTTCGTGAATGGTTATGCAAAAAATCAAAATTAAAAAACGTATTTTAAGTGCGAATAGTTATAAATTTATTTTGGAGAGATTATTATGGGCAAGTCTATTGGGGCTGTTGAGTTATCGAGTATTGGGATTGGTTATAAGGTGCAGGATTCTATACTCAAGGAGGCGACGGTTGAGATGTTGGTATCTCGTACAATTTGTAGTGGTAAATATTTTATGATATTTAGCGGCGGCGTGAGTGATGTTGAGTCGGCGGTAGTGTGTGCGGATCGTGTTGGCGGCGATGCGGTGATAGACCGGCTTGCGGTTGCGAATGCGTTTGACGGCATATTTCCAGCGCTTGGGCAATCGGTTGTTTTAAACGAGGGTGAAATTGATTCGTTGGGTTTGGTGGAGACTTTTAGCGGCGTCAGTGTGCTTGTTGCGGCGGATTATGCGGGCAAGGCGGCAAAGGTTACGTTGTTCAGATTGCATATTGCGATGGCGTTAGGCGGCAAAGGGTTATTATTGATGACGGGCAATGTTTCCGATGTTACGACAGCCGTAAATGCGGCGGCAGAAGCGGTACGACGAAGGGGGTTGTTAGTATCAGAATTAGTTATACCAAGACCAAATAAACAACTATTCCAAGATTACATCTAATTTCAAGAAACCAGAATCTAGACGGCGAATCCAAAAATTTAGAAGAATCGCAATTGTTTCGGTTGCAATTTACCGCAAGGCAAACAAAAAGACTGTTGAGATGTATATTTTTCGCATTTTAAATTGCGTTTTTAATACGTATAATTTTTTTGATCAAAAATTACGTTTATATTTCGCCCTGATAAGGGCGTAACTTTCATAACCGCTGCGGTAAAAGGCCGCCAAATCTTGCTGCCCTGAAAGGGCAGGACTTTATTGACATTATTGTAACGAAAAATGTACTACTCCTATCGGGGCAGAGTTGTGAGCGGACTTTTAACCGCAGGTCAGAGACCTGCGGTTATGAAAATACCGTCTCCATCGGGACGAAGACAAAGCAACAAAAAAATTAAATAATAAAAAAATATACGTCTAATCAATAAATTTTTTTAAATTCAAAAAAATTCTGAAAATTTTTATAGACTGGTCTTGTGTTATTTTGCGGAATGATTTATACTACCGCCCTCGTGTTACAAAATTTTGAATCAAAAGAGATCAATTTTTGTTGTCCACATATTAAGCAGATTAGAAAGATTATTTTTAAAAGTCTTTTTAATCTGTATAATCTGTGGATCGAATTTTTTTGATCTTGAATTTTTGTAACGAAAAATGCGTTTGGTTTAATTGCGGCGAATTTAATTTTTTATTTTATGCAAAAATGTTTTTTGCGAATTAGATTTGGTTGCGATTAAAATTTTTTTACTATTTGTTTAACCCTTTACAGTAAAGGATAATAACATGAAAACGACAAATTGTTTGTCAGAACTCAACGCCGAAGTCAATATGAATATTGATTTAACAGCCAATGTTAATTTGGGTGTTAATTTAGGCAAGGGGGGGGGGGGGGGGTATCTGGTTACAGGTATCTACCACAACTACACTTACGATAACGATCATAATTGTAATAACAATTATCGTTACAAAAATTCTCTTGGGAGTTCTCCCAAACCTAACTCTGTTAGTTTATTTTTTGGTTTTACGCTTGTTGAACTTTTGGTAGTGATAGCGATCATTGGCGTTTTGATTGCGGTTCTTTTACCGACAGTTCAAGCGGCGCGTGAAGCCGCAAGACGAATGTCTTGTCAAAACAATCAGCGACAATTAGGATTGGCTGTTCACAATTTTCACGATACCCGTGATGGCGTTGTGCCGTTGCTAATTTACTTCCATAACCGGATGTCTGTATTTGGATTACTTTATCCGTACACAGAACAGACGGCATTATATGAACAGTTGACGGCAGGCGATAACACAGGCAACAAAGAATTTGGCCCAACATGGTGGGCTTCGCTAACAAACGAAGAAAAAAAATCGTTTAGCTCAATAAACTACATGAAATGTCCATCGCGCCGTAAAGGCGCAATTTATAATGATTCCACTCATAATCCAGGTCCTTTGGGCGATTATGCCGTACCGATAACTGCAACAGTAAACAGACAAGAAAGTAATGTGTGGAATCGTTATCTTGGTAGCGCAGTCACCTGTGGGATAGGTACTATAGGTAGAAAAGATAGCGATTTAGTTAATGCGATACGTGCTGCCGTTCCAAGATTGGAATCCGGTAATGTAACTAGTTGGGAACCGCGCGATACTATACATTGGTTACAAGATGGAACGTCTAATACGATTATTATGGGAGAAAGACATGTTCCATCTGCCGCAACAGGATATTGCGAAATTCATACTACTACAGCCAATGGAAATCGATGGAAACGCGATTGTTCATATCTCGGAGCGTATGTTTCCGACAACGGCACTAGCGGCGAAAAAAACGATATATTCGGATTTGTCGTTGCGGTTAATACAGACGACAGTCTTGAAGTTATTATTCCAAATGATCCAACTTTTGGTTATGGCATAAATGATCATGTTCCTTGGCATAGATACGGTTTCGGTTCTCTTCATCCGTCGATATTTAATGTTTTAATGGGCGACGGATCGGTTCAAGGAATTACCAAATCCGTAAATATGAATATTATTCGTCAATTTTCGGTTGTCAACGACGGAGCAGTTGTTACTTTACCGTAAGTTGATTTATAAGCGTTTAATATTGGGTATCTCTAAAAATTCATTTTTTGCAAAAAGGTAGGCGATGTTTCGCCGAAACATCGCAATATGCACAAAATAATTATTAAATTTTATAATTTATAACGTGTAAAACAGATGTATTTTAGGCATTGTGAAGTAATAAAATTTATCGATGTCGTAAACTCTACTGCGGCGTTGCGGCGAAACGCGACTACCTGGACAAATGAATTTTAGAGATACCCGATGGTATAAACCGCAATACGGCGTTGCGGTACAGCGTTTGATTTTTTTAGCCGACTACTTGAACGAATGAGTTTTTAGAAACTCCTTTAATTACATTTTCAGATTATTTCAGTAGATTTTTGTTTTTTGGTATTAGTTGTACCTAGAAGGCAAAATCTGCTGAAATATTAACATCCTTTTTACTTTTACAAGAAAAATGAAAAATAGAATAAATTTTTTGGTTACAATTTTTTTCGGTTTATTGCTAACTATTTGCGGATGCAATAACGGATTAACGCCGGTAAGCGGCAACGTTAAATTTTCCGACGGCGCTACGCTTGATAGAGGAACAATAATTTTTTCAGGAGATAAATACCAATTTTACGGAGTAATTCAATCAAACGGCGAATTTCACTTGAACGGATTGAATGGTAAAAAAGGAATCCCGATAGGTTCGTACAATATCTTGATAGGCGCTACAGACGACAACGATCAATCAATTATCTCCGACGCTAAACCAAAACCCGACGTCTTCAACGTTCAAAAAGGACAAAAAAATATATGTAACATTATCGTTGAAAGAACAGAACCCGCAAAATAAACTATTCACACTGTAATACTATTCACACTTTAAAATGCGTTTTGTTAATTTGATTTTTTGTAACCGTTCACGGAAAATTGTTTATTAAATTACGCTTTGGCAACTCTTGAGGGACAAGTGGGACTTGAGGGACAAGTGGGACTTGAGGGACAAGTGAGACAATTTTTTTGTAACGATAATTTTAATTGTACGTTGTACCGATGGGGTGAATATAAACCAATTGCGATCCAAAAAATAAATATGTATGAAACTCCTAAAAACCAGTTTTTTTATTTAAGCGCCGAGAACACAGAGTTCACAGAGAATAATTTTAAAAAATATTTTAAATCAAAAAGTCAATTATAATATTAAATAATGTTTTGATTCCAATTAAAAATTTCCTCTGTGTTCTCTGTGTCCTCTGTGGTTAATAAAAATAAATTTGTGGTTTTTAGAATTTACCTAATGAATTTTTAGAGGTACCCATTTATGCAGATCGTACTTGAATTTCAGCGATTTAAAAGCGTCAAAGCATGCCGTCCGAAAACTAGGTAGGCGAAGGTAAACGTAAATTAAAGTGCGAACAGTTTAATAAACGAATTTCCGTGAACGGTTACAAAAATTCATTTGTTTAGTCAATGCGTTTTTTTTAATTTCTTTTTAGATTTTCGCCGTTTATTGCTCTTATGTAATTTGGATTATCTGCTTGTCCTGTGATTTCGTATAGGAATCGGCTTGGAATAGTTGGTTTTAATTTTCCCCATTTCATTCTGTTTAACGCTAACGTCAAAGTTAATCTTTTTCTTGCTCTCGTTATTCCTACATAACATAACCTCCGCTCTTCATCTACCGCTAACACGTCGTCGTCCCCTACGCTTCTATAATGCGGCAAAATTCCTTCCTCCATTCCCACCATATAAACGTCCGCAAACTCTAACCCCTTCGCCGCATGCAATGTCATTAAATTTACGGCTTCCCCTCCGCGATTGTTTCGCGCAGTTCCCGAATTGAAATCATTACCCGCTAACGTTGTATTGTCCAAGAAATCCGCCAGCGCCGGCTTCGCCGCTTCCAAAATATACTTCGACGCCGCATTCAAAATTTCACCTACCGATTCCCATCGTTCATTACGTTCCCTTTCATCATGATATTGCCGCTCAATTTCACGCCCGTAATCAATCGCCGCAATCAACCCATTCAACTTTTCCTCATTAAACCCGCCCGCAAATATTTTACGCTGCTCGCATATTATCAACCAAAAAGACCTCAACGCCTCAATCGTCTTCACACTAAAATCATCATTGAACTCAACCACTCCACTACTACCGCTAACATTGCCGCTAACATTGCCGCTAAAATTATCGTTAAAATTATCGTTAAAATTATCGTTAAAGTTATCGTTAAAGTTGCCGTTAATATTGTCGTTAAATTTACCGGTAAATTTACCGCTGCCGTTAAATTTACCGTTGCATAATTTTGTTAAAACATCCCAAATTGAGCATCCGCCTGATTTTGCCATTTCAGTTAATTTTCCTATTGTTGCGGCGCCTATTCCTCGCGGCGGCGTATTCAACGCCCTCAAAAGCGATACACTGTCGCTTGGATAATTTATCAACTTCAAATACGATAATAAATCGCGTACTTCTTTACGGTCAAAAAAAGATTGACCTCCTACCAAAACATACGGCACTCCCGCCGCCCTAAACTCTATCTCAAAATCGCGCGGCTGCTCATTAGTCCGAAACAACACCGCAACATCACTCGCTTTAACCCCCGAACGCAACCTGCTCAATATATCATTGACCACAAATTTCGCTTCAATTTCACCGTCTTTACATTGTTTAATTATCGGCTTAAACCCCGACGCAACCGAAATCAGTTTTTTACTATGACGCTGCGAATTAAATTTTATTAAATTATTCGCCCAACTTAAAATCTCTTTTGTCGATCTATAATTTTCTTCCAAACGCACAACTTTCGCATTTTTCCAATCGCGTTTAAAATTTAAAATATGCTTCACCTCCGCCCCGCGCCATCCGTAAATCGCCTGATCGTCGTCGCCGACTACGCACAAATTACCATGACGCGCCGCCAACTTACTAACAATACTATATTGACTCATATTCGTATCCTGATACTCGTCGATAAGAATATGATCAAAACGCCCAGATTCAAACGCTAAAACGTCCGGAAACTCGCTAAATAAACGCTCCGTCAAAAGAAGCAAATCGTCAAAATCAACCGCGCCAAGCATCCGCAACGATTCCTGATAACGACCATAAGCCAACGCCGCAAGATAATTTTTCGACGACTTGCCCGCCTCACGGTCTATAACTTTGACGCAATCAATACCGGCGCTCTTCCACGAACTAATTATCGATAACAACTCCGAAGGACGTAACGCCGCATCCGAAATCTTTATCTCCCGCAAAACGCGACGCGCTATCGATTCCTGATCGCCGCGATCATAAATCGCAAATTGATCCGGATAACCTAAACGCGAAATATGACGCCGCAATATCCGAACACAAAGCGAATGAAAAGTCGTCGCTTCAGGTTTGCCGTTATTAGCAGACGGATTTTTTTTGAGTAACTCTGTCAAACGCATTTGCAATTCACGGGCGGCTTTATTGGTAAATGTTACCGCAAGAATACGCGAAGGCAAAACGCCGCTCTGAATCAAACGCGCAATCCGATACGTTACAACACGCGTCTTCCCTGTACCAGCGCCAGCCAACACAAGCAACGCGCCGCCCAATGTTTCAACAGCCTCGCGCTGAGCAATATTTAGAGACATAATTTTTTTAAATTCGGAATTCGGAATAGGGGGGAAATTCGGAATTCGGAATTAAAGATTTTAATTTCAAATTTAAAATAATCTTTTTAATCTGTGGATCAATTTTTTTGTCCATAGATTACACACAGATTAAAAAATTATTTTTAAAACTAATTCCGAATTCCGAATTAAAAAATACCGTGAACGGTTACAAAAAAATAAACGCAACGGCGAAACGCCGCTTACCTTTTTGCAAAAAGATGAGTTTTTAGAATTTGTATTTAGTATTGGGGCGTTGGGGGTCGGTATTGGTCGAAGTCAGTATTTTTGAACCATTCTATAGTTTTTTTGAGTCCTTCGTTCAAAGGTATTTTTGGTTCCCAATTTAATTTTTCTTTTGCCAGCGTAATATCCGGTTGCCGTTGTTTCGGGTCGTCTGTTGGCAACGGTTTTTTTACGAAATTTACTTTGCAACCGGCGAGTTTTACAACGAGGTCTGCTAGTTCGTTTATTGTAAATTCAACTGGATTGCCGATGTTTACAGGACCGGTAAAATTTTCCGTGTTGTTCATCATTCGTATTATTGCTTCTATCAAATCGTCTCTGTAACAAAACGATCTTGTCTGATTGCCGTCGCCGAAAATTGTTATAGGTTCGTTACACAACGCTTGCCGGATAAAATTTGACACGACTCTGCCGTCGTAAGGATGCATTCGGGGACCGTATGTATTAAAAATTCGCACAATTCGAATTGGCATTTTGTGCATTCGCCAATAATCCATAAATAACGCTTCCGCCGCACGTTTGCCTTCATCGTAACAAGCGCGGGGACCTATCGGATTGACGTAACCTCGATATGATTCTTTTTGCGGATGGATTTCGGGATCGCCGTAAACTTCGCTCGTCGAAGCTTGCAATATTTTCGCACGACAACGTTTCGCCAGACCCAACATGTTAATTGAACCCGCTAATGAAGTTTTCATCGTCTTGACAGGATTATATTGATAATGTCCAGGCGCGGCAGGACACGCAAGATTGTAAATCTCATCCACCTCAAGAAAAAGAGGCAACGTAATATCATGACGTATTAACTCAAAATTCGATTTGCCAAGAAGATGAACAACATTAGATTTCTGGCTTGTAAAAAAATTATCCAGACAAATAACATCATGCCCCTGCTCGACAAGACGCTCGCAAAGATGAGAACCAAGAAAACCGGCGCCGCCGGTTACAAGAATACGTTTCAAATTAGCCATAATAGTTCAAACGATTTTTTGTAACCGTTCACGAAAATTTGTTTATTAAACGAATTTCCGTGAACGCTTAAGAATGTTTTTTGCTGATGTGATATTGTGGATGATGATATTTGCGTTTATGCTTCAATGTTGATGTACTCCGGCGGACAAATTCGACGCAGGTTCGCCAACACGATGCAAGTGATCCTTGTCAATATAAAATACTTCTATCGCCTCGTCGTCCGAAATCGTATGCGGAATTGGCCAACCAACATTTATCGTCTCTTTGAAATAGATAGTAATTTTATAATGAGCATGATGAACTTGCGCCGGACCAACAAGCGGGAAAAATCGCGGCTCATCAACATAATCCGCTATTAGCTCCTTTGTTATTCCGGTTATGTCGCGGCGGCATGTTTCCAAACCTGGCACTTGACCGGTTATAGGACGAATTTTCTCAAAATGACGAACACACTGATCATCGGTAGGAGGATCAAGCGCAATATGATCCGAACCAACTATAGGATCAAGTATATCAACGCCATTAAAACGACTACTCTCATAAGCCAAATTCTCATAATCGCTTTGAATAAACGGAAACACCATTACAGGCACGCTAAAAGGACCAACCGACGGACCCGTAAAACAACCAGACAACGCCAATATCACAAAAAACAATAAACTCCCTATACCTGAACGAATATAAACGCGTACCATGCCAACCTCAAAATATATTGAATTTTCCTTTGTAATCATAAAAGATAAACAAAGTAACATGAGTTTAAGAATCATTGCAGCGCCCCCAACAGCAAATAAACCGCATGAGAACCCCACGACAAAAATGACTCCTTTGTGAGTTTATCGTTTAATAACAGTACCGAACTTGCGGATTTTTCCTATTTTTTGGAAAAATCCACCTACAGATAAAAAAATTATAACCGCTCGCAAAATTTTAACGCTGGATTTTAGGGGATAGAGCGTAGAGGTTATGGAATAGAGCTTTTTAATTAAGAGTTAGGAATTTAGAAAAATAGTTTTTTGTTACAAAAAAATTGTCAGAAGGATCGCGGGCGTCTCGCCTGCAAGCGGTTGTACTCAACCGCTAATGAGAGAGGTTTTGATCTCAAGCGCCTTTTTGTTTGCCTTGCGGCAAATTGCAGGCGAGACGCCCGCGATCCGTTGGTCTCGCCTGCATTTCAGGATCGCAGGCATTTCGCCTGGTGTTCCTTCAGATTCGCAGGCTGAACGCCTGCATCCCAGGATCGCGGGCGTCTCGCCTGCAAGCG
>JAISLW010000432.1 GCA_031277105.1 Planctomycetaceae bacterium
TAGCGCAACAAAAATTAACAAAATACATAAATTTAATTTTCTCAAAATATTTTCCTCCGTTTTTAATTTGTGTAATAACAGTAGAGACGCAATGCATTGCGTCTCTACACGACTTTTAAACTGTTCGCACTTGAGTTTGCGTTTACCGCCGCCTGCCTAGCTATCGGACGGCAGGCTTTGACGCTTTTAAATCGCTGAATTTCAAGTACGAGCAGTATAATCTGCGTAATCTGTGGACAAAAAATATCCGCAGATTACACAGATTAGAAAGATTAGGATTGCGGTCGAAACGACCGTTTGCAGCTAATACGGCTGCGATTCTTTTCGGTTGCGTTCTTTTTTACGGTAAACTTGCCGGAACGCCGTCGTCAACTGTTCCTAATGCGGCAAGTATGCCCGGATTTATTGATGCGGGAATGCCGTGAATTGAACCGTCACCAATTAAAAAATTACAAACGCCATTGTGAACGCCGCCAAAAGCCGAATAACGATGCGCAACATAACCGTCAATATTCGGAGTAACAATTCCAGGTTGCGCGTCTGCTATCGCTCCAGTCCATCCAAAACCGGCAGGAACACGATGCCGCACAACACGCCCTGTTGATGGCGCACGATATTCGCCAAATACCAAAATAGAACAATCGCCAATTTCAATTGACTCAAAAGTAGTACCTGTAACGCCATCTACATCAGCGCCTGAAAGCCACGCATTAGAAATACATCTACCAATTCGCGATTGAGGAATATGTTTTTCGCCGAAAAGAAGTTGATTACTTGCCCCGTCTGAAAAGCGATTAAAGTCATCTTGAGGTTGCCATGTGTTGCCATCGCGAAGTCCGCCAATTACGCTTGGTACAGTTAATCTTGCTGTACGAAATGGTCCATGATGATTACGATTATTCCATTCACTCCAATTACCAATATGCCACCAAACTCCTTCATCGTTGTGGTTGTGGGGACCTTCAATTGGACCGAGAAACGAAAATACCATTGCATAATCGCCAACAGGTCCGCTTACCATATCACCGTTGTTTTCAAATTGACTGCCGGTAGTAGGTACATTTCCCGAATTAGCAATTCGGCTACTTCTTCCTCGACTTGGACAAATGGTTACAGGAACGGACGAATGTTGTTTCTTCTGATCATCGCTAAGCGAATTCCACCAAAAATTTGTAAATCTAACATTGAACCCTGACCGTCCGTCAAAATTAGCATTGGCATATTGATCGTAAAGAGCCTGTTGTTCCATGTAAGGATAAAGTAAAGGCCAAATTGATGCTCTCCGAAACCTTTCGTCATGATTAACAGTGCCAGCCGCTGTCCATGCTCCAGGCACAATACCGCCACCGATATTTGCGGGCGGTATTCCTTGCATTGCGTCGTGAAAGGTGTGAATTGCTAGACCGATTTGTTTCAAGTTGTTTGTGCAAGACATTCGTCGGGCGGCTTCGCGTGCTGATTGAACTGCGGGCAAAAGCAATGCGATTAACATTCCAATAATCGCTATCACTACCAGAAGTTCAACAAGCGTAAAACCAAAAAAACCAAAAAAACCAGAAGGCGGTTTGGGAGAAATCCCAATAGAATTATCGTTACAATAATTAAAATTATTGTAACGGCAATGGTAGTAATCACCTGTAGCCAGATACCCCCCCCCCCCCCCGTTTGCCTAAATTAACACTCAAATTAACATTGGTCGTAAAATCAATACTCGTATTGATTTGTAAATCGACTTTTTTTGACTGTAAGTTTGTCATTTTCATCTTTTCCTCCAATTTATAGGATTTGATAAGGTTAAATTGTTCGTACTTTCATTTGCGTTTACATTTGTCCGCCTAGTTTTCGGACGGCAATTTTTTACGCTTTTAAATCAATGAATTTCAAGTACGAGCAGTATAGTAAAATTATCGACGCTAATTTTTTCGCTGACAATTACGAAACCAAAAATTATTCTGCGTCAATAAACTACGTTAAACGCAGACAAATCTAACTTGCAAAAAACTCTTTTGCATAAAATTAAAATCAGATTTGCCGCTTTCGATTTTTTGTTACAAAAAATCGTTTGAAGGATCGCAGGCGTCTCGGTTGCGTTCCTTCTCTATTTTTTGTTACAAAAATTCAAGATCAAAAATTGCGATCTCAAATTTTGCAACAAGGTCGAACAGTATAATTAAATTCGTCAAACAACACAATACCTGTTTTACAAAAATTAAAAAAATCTTTCTAAAAGAGATATACGGATTATGTATTGGGGATTTTTTTAGAGACAGGAGGGACAATTTTTGTTACAAAAAATCGTCAACAGGAACGCAACCGTTTCGGTTACATTCCTGTTGCGGTAAACGCAAATTGAAGTGCGAAACAATTTAGAGACTCACATTTTTATTTTCTCAATCCTAGAAAGTTATCGACGATTAGGTTCATTATTGGGCTATTTATTGGTATTGATTCGTTCCATCCCCAAATATTTGCGATTACGTCTAGCAACATTACGCACGGCAAGATCAATAAAACTGCCGCCGCAATAAAACTACCCACAATAAACGGCGAATATTGTACTTCTTGTTGATATGTTACGTTTGAATGCGTTTGGTGTTGTAATGATGAGAAGTCGTTATCGGTTGCCGGCGTTGCGCCGAAATCGTTTGCGGCGCCGTCTAGCCCGCCGCCAAATGCAGCCGTGTCAAACGTATTATTTGGGTCAAGCGGTATTAGTTGCGACGTGCTTTCAGATTCTTCGCCGCCAATAAAACCGTCCGGCGTAAGTTGGAACTCGTCGCCCGTACTTATTTCGTCTGAAATAACGTCAGTCGGACCTTCTTCACTAAGCAACTCAAGAAATCCGTCGTCGTCTTCAAATACTACCTTGTTATCGTCTAATGCAGGTTTCGCAGATTTTGCAGGTTTTGCCGTCGTTGCCGTTGTATTATTAGTATTATTATCTTCATTATCCTCTAATTCAAACACATCATCTGCCGCCAATGAAAATCCGCTTGGCGCCGCTTCGGAAATATTACTATCATCAGAAAAACTTTTTAACAAATCATCGTCAAGTTCGTCGTCGATCGCAATTTTGGCGTTCTTTTTTGCCGCCGCTGATTTATCTCCGTTTTTGTCAAGCGATAAACTTACGCCGCCTGCCGCCTGATTATTGTCCAATATTAACGTCGAACTTTCATCTAACGTTAAACCGTCGTCCTCCGCAAGCGAAAGCTCGTCCGATGCAAATATCAATTCATCATCATCGTCGTCTGTTTTTTTTGCGTCTAAACCGTTTGACGTTGTAGTTTGCGGCGTTATAATTTCCGGTTGATCGTCCGCTAAAACGAGATCGTCGTCATCGTCTGTCGCTAAAGAAAATATATCGTCGTCGTCTTTATCAGATAAAATTGCGTTGTCTTTTGTTGTTAAAATTTCGGGCGCCGTTTGATTTTTAGAATTTGTTTTTTTTGTGTTGTCAATATTTGCGATAGGCGCGTCGATTAGTTCTTCTTCTAGTTCAAGTCCGTCTTCCATTGCCGCATCAAATGCTTTCGTATCTAGTCCGGTCTCCTCCGGCAACTCCACAAACTCGTCGCCAACAAGCAAATCAAAATCATCATCGTTATTTCCATTAGTTCCGGCAATAGTCAAATCATCGTTTGTGTTGTTTTGTTGTTTGTTCCGGTTTTTGATTTTCGCGGCTATCATATCGTCAACTTGATCCTTGCGAAACTTCCACGACGTACCGTCCCGATAAGCCCGCAATTCATTTTTTTCCCGAAGCCGGTTTACTTCTGCCGTTGGCAGTTCTAATACTTCCGCTACTTTTTCAAGCGTGTAATATTCTGAACTCATTTTGTTATCCTTATTTTTAAACTGTTCTTACTTGAATTTTCGTTTACCTTCGCCGGATTGGACAATTTTTGAGTCGCAGAAATTTCACGTATTGAATTGCGATTATTTATTATTTTTTAACCGTTCAATTTCTGCAATTATTTCGCGCGGCGTAGGCGACACCGCATTGTACTCGCCCAACATTATATCCGGCAATATATCGCGCGAACTAATAAATTTTAACGCCCCAAATGACAAGTTCGCATGATAAATTAGGATACGTTTCGATTCCGGATCAACAACAGTAATCGCCATTATTTTTTGCGTCGGATTTGTCGGATCGTCAATATGCGTAAATTCAACTAACCATTTTGGCGGATCGGGATTGGGTTGTACGATTACTTGTTTGTTCGACGCAAGCGGCGCAGGCGGCGGCGATGGCGGCGCTATCGGAAACGTATAATTCGGAACTTGGGCGCTAGGCGGTATATTTTGCGGCACATTTTGAACCTGTACCGGCAATTGCCCGTTTGGTTGTAATGTTGAATTTATTGGATTAAATTGTTGACCAAAAACCTGATCGCGAACAATTAAAATACCAAAATAAATCAACAAAATAACAACAATCAATAAAATCGGCAAACATCCTCTCTTCATCTCAATTTAACTCCTTTTAAATTGTTCACACTTGAAATTTCATTTACCATCGCCTGCCTAGCTATCGGACGGCAGGCTTTGACGCTTTTACGTCAATGAATTTCAAGTACGATACGTGTAAATTGTTCACACTTGAAATTTCATTTACCATCGCCTGCCTAGCTATCGGACGGCAGGCTTTGACGCTTTTACGTCAATGAATTTCAAGTACAATACGTGTAAATTGTTCTCACTTGAAATTTCATCTATCATCGCCTACTGCTAGTGTAATACACGTTTAAAAATAGGCAAGCGGCTTTTGGGTAATATTTCACCAAAACATTTGAAAATGTTCTAAAAATTCATTTTGTAACAAACAAAACGCCATAGAAAATCAAAATCCAACGCCATTAAGAATACAAATTCACACCAAACAAAACAAGAGCAGTTTTTGTTAAATTCGGAATTCGGAATGCGACATTCGGAATTATTTTTAGATAATCCTTATAATCTGCGTAACCTGTGGAGCGTTTAAAAAAGAGTACACAGATTAGAAGGGATTTTTTTAGGGATAAGATGGGACAGATTAAAGGAACGCAGGCGCCTCGCCTGTGTTTCGTCAGATTCGCAGGCGGAACGCCTGTACCACCGGATCGCGGGCGTCTCGCCTGCATGCGGTTGTACTCAACCGCTAATGAGAGAGGTTTTGATCTCAACCGCTTTATCGGTTGCCTATCGGCAACATGCAGGCGAGACGCCCGCGATCCGGCGGTCTCGCCTGCTTTTCAAGATCGCAGGCATCTCGCCTGGGTTCCGTCAGATTCGCAGGCGGGACGCCCGCGATCCGTTGATCTGCGGTTCGCTTTAAAAACGATCCATAGATTACGCAGATTAAAAAGATTTTTTAAAAATAATTCGGAATTACGAATTAGAAATTTTCCCCAGTATTGTTAAATTGTAATTCTTTGTTATACTTCGCAACTTTAATTATTCGTACCCGTTCACAGAACGTTCACGGAAATTTTTTTAGTAAATTACGTATCGCCGGTTTTGAAGAACAAAAGGAACAAAAAACAAGAAAGATTTTTTGTTACAAAAAATATAAATATTATGTCAAATATTACTCAATCCAAAGTTTGGTTAGATTTAACCGAACACCGTAAAACGCTCGATCAAATTTCAATGCGCCAAATGTTCGCAGATGATCCGCATAGATTTGATAAATTCTCAATCCTATTCGCCGAACAAAAAATTCTATTCGATTACTCAAAAAACCTCGCCAATAATACAACCATCCAACTACTAACCAACCTCGCAAACGAATGCAAACTCGAACAATTCCGCGACTCAATGTTCTCCGGCGCAAAAATTAACTTCACCGAAAACCGCGCCGTACTACATACCGCATTGCGAAACCGCTCAAATAAACCCGTACTTGTCGATGGCAAAAATATAATGGACGACGTCAACTCCGTCCTCGCACGTATTAAACTATTCTCCCAAAAAATAATCGACGGCAAATGGCACGGCTTCACAAATAAACCCATCACAGACGTCGTCAATATCGGCATCGGAGGATCAGACTTGGGCCCCGTCATGGTAACCGAAGCCCTCAAACCCTACAAAACAAGACTAAATTTACACTTTGTCTCAAATATCGACGGCTCGCATATCGCCGAAACACTAAAAAAACTCGACCCCGCAACAACTCTGTTCATCATCGCATCAAAAACTTTCACCACACAAGAAACAATGACCAACGCCGAAACGGCAAAAGATTGGTTTCTAAAACACGCCAAAGAAAAATCATTCGTCTCAAAACACTTCGTCGCAATCTCAACAAATAAACAAAAAGTCGAAGCATTCGGCGTCGATACGACAAACATGTTTGAATTTTGGGATTGGGTCGGCGGCAGATATTCGCTCTGGTCGGCTATCGGATTGTCTATCGTACTCGCTATCGGATTCGATAATTTTGAACAACTATTAACAGGCGCTTACGAAGCCGATCAACACTTCCAAAAAACGCCCCTAGACAAAAATATCCCCGCCCTAATGGGACTACTCGGCGTATGGTACAACAACTTCTGGAACGCCGATACCCACGCAATTTTACCCTACGACCAGTACCTACACCGCTTCCCCGCATACTTACAACAAGCAGATATGGAAAGCAACGGGAAAAAAATTGATCGACAAAATCAAAACATAAATTACTCTACCGGCGCCATCGTTTGGGGCGAGCCCGGAACAAACGGTCAACACGCATTCTACCAACTAATACACCAAGGCACAAAACTAATACCCTGCGACTTCCTAGCGCCCGCACAAACCCACAACCCAATCAAAGACCACCACGAAAAATTACTCGCAAACTTCATCGCACAAACAGAAGCCCTAATGAAAGGAAAAAATTTAGATGAAGTTAAAGACGAATTAAAAAAATCAGGACTAAACGAAAACGAAATAAATTTACTAGCGCCGTCAAAAGTTTTCAACGGAAATAAACCAACAAACTCCTTCTTCTTTGAAAAATTAACGCCCGCAACACTAGGCGCACTAATCGCATTCTACGAACACAAAATATTCGTTCAAGGCGCCATCTGGAATATAAATTCATTCGACCAAATGGGCGTAGAATTAGGAAAACAATTAGCAAGCAAAATCTTGCCCGAACTAAAATCAAACGAAAAAATAAACTCCCACGATAACTCAACAAACGGATTAATCAATTTCTACAAAAATAAGAAACTAATTCAGAATTAGGAATTAGGAATTTAGGAATTAAAGATTGTAATTTCAAATTTAAAATAATCCTTTTAATCTGTGTAATCTGTGGACAAAAATAATGATCCACAGATTAAAAAGATTTTTTAAAATAATTCCGAATTTCCCCTCCCCTCCCCTCCCCTCCCCTTCCCTCTCCCGTTAAATATCATGGGTAACTGTTATATTTGATGGGAGATTTATTTTTTTTCCGTTATTTTCCGTGATATTTAGCGGGCGAGTTTTTGGTGAAAGTTTTAAGTTTTTATGTGTTAATGTTTTATGCGGCGCTGGCATGTTAGTTGCTGTTAAGTTAGGTATTTCAAAATAATAGTAGGCTAACGTTTGCCGAGTTGCGTCCGCAATCGTACTTTATTTGACAAGGTTTATAACGGATCATATTTGGATTTCAACAAAATATTATCTATATATAAATAGGTCAAATTAAAATTATATATAATTCAAAATTAGGTTAGGCGGTATTTGCCAAATTCGCATATTGCGGTTTATGTCGTCGATCTGAATAATTAAAAAAAATTTTATGACTGTTTTGGATGCAGTTGGGCGTACTCCGCTCTTCCCTATATTTGAAAACGTAAAGGGCGCGCGTATTTTTGCTAAAGCCGAATTTCTTAATCCGAGCGGTTCGGTCAAGGATCGCGCGGTTAAAGGAATGCTTGCCGATGCAATTAAATCGGGCAAGTTGACCAAAGATAAAATAATACTCGATGCGACAAGCGGCAACTCCGGCATCGCTTACGCAATGTTCGGAGCGGCGCTGGGCTATAAAGTATTATTATGTTTGCCCGCAAACGCAAACAATGAACGAAAACGATTACTAAAAATTTACCGCGCCGAAATCATCACAACAAACCCGCTCGAAAGCTCAGACGGCGCATTGCTCAAAGCAAGACAAATTTATAAAGAAAATCCAAATAAATATTACTACCCCGATCAATACAACAACAATGAAAATTGGAAAGCGCATTACAACAACACCGCCGCCGAAATTTGGGAACAGACAAACCAAAAAATAACTCATTTTGTCGCCGGAATGGGGACTTCGGGAACATTCACGGGAACGGCTAGACGGTTGAAAGAATTTAACCCGACAATAAAAACTATACCAATGCAACCAGAATCGCCGCTACACGGACTCGAAGGCATGAAACACATGGCAACAACAATATTGCCCGGATTTTATGACCCCGCATTATTTGACGGCGAAATTAACGTCAGCACAGAAGAAGCAAAAAAAATGACAAAACGACTCGCAGAAGAATTAGGATTATTTGTAGGAATTAGCTCCGGCGCAAATGTACTCGCCGCCGTAAAATTAGCCGAAAAACTAACACAAAACGAAACTATCGTTACTATACTATGCGACAACGGAAACAGATATATTAGCGATGAATTATGGGATTAAGCAGAAAAATTCGGAATTGTTTTTTCATTACAATTAGCCGGTAAAATATTTTGTAACCGTTCACGGAAATTTAAACACTAGGTTTTAAACTGTTCGCACTTGAGCTTTCGTTTACCTTCGCCTGCCTAGCTTTCGGACGGCAGGCTTTGACGCTTTTAAATCGCTGAATTTAAAGTACGATACGTATATTATATTTGCAAAATGGTATTGACGTAAATAATGTGTAAAAAAAAGGTAAAATTTACTTATTTTTTGTAACTATTTCAGCGGAATTTTTATTTTATAACCTAACCTTATTTTTACCTTATTTTTCTTTACAAAACAACCTTAGTAGCAACCAAGCCCCCACAAAACAAACCTCATTACCTCATTTTAATCCACGCAAATAAATGTCGTAATTTTGTTTTTATTGTTGTTAAGATTAATGTGTTAGACAGGTGTTAGACAGGTGTTAGACAGGTGTTAGACATAATGTAGAGCCGCAAGGCATTGTGTCTCTACGAAATGACGTTTAACGTTATTTTTAATGAGGTAATGAGGTTGTGGTTTGGTGGATATTTTGGCTACTAAGGTTGTTTTGTAAAGAAAAATAAGGTTAAAATGAGGTTACGG
>JAISLW010000502.1 GCA_031277105.1 Planctomycetaceae bacterium
TACGGTTTGGCAATCGATAAACTTGGACGACTTTGGGTTGGGCATTTGAATACAGGCATTTCTGTTTTTAACGGCAAAGATTGGAAAAATTATGATGTTGTTGACGGACCGATTGGCGAGCGGATTTTTGATATAAAAATTTGTCCCAAAGACGGCGACGTTTGGATGGCGACTTCGGCAGGAATTTCTCGTTACAAAATAGACTCTGACGATTGGGAACATCTTACAAGAGAGGACGGTTTGCTTGAAGATCAGGCTTCATCTCTTGCGTTTAAAAATGACGGAACTTTGATAGTTGGGACTCAATGTCACGGTCTCGCAATTTTTAATCGCACAATTAAAGGCGAGTATAGACATTCAAAAAATATAGTCGCGCCGGATCGTTTCGGTCAAGGAAATATTAGTCCTGTTCCTTTAACGCCGCGCGGAATTGGTTTGCCGTCAAATCTGATCAATGATATTATTGTAACGAAAAATCTTGAGGCGGAAACAATTTGGATCGCAACTAACGCCGGACTCGTGAAATCAAATGATACTTTTACCAAACTAGAATATTGGCGCGGCAAGGATTATGTTGATAAAGTCAAAGGATTGTATGGCGGATCGCCGAAAGATTGGAAGCCTGCGTCGAAAGAAGTCATGGATCAAATTTTACCGGAAGATTATTTAACTTGTTTAGCCGAAGACGAGCAAGGCGTAATTTGGATCGGAACAAGACAAAACGGTTTTCTAATTGCTGACTCGAAAACAGGAAAAAAAGCATACGGGACTCAAAAGGGAATCGGTTTACCCGATAATTTTGTAACGAAAATTCTGATATTGGGCAACGGCGATTATTTGATCGGTTCATACGGCGGCGGAATTGTAAAGCCGATTAATCCGTATAAATTAGTTGACCGTCAACCTGCCGCAACTAAATTTAACAAAGACAAAATAATTTCTGTTGCGCAAAATAATTTTCCGAATTTACCGTCGCCAATTGATCCTCCGACGTTTGAAGATATTGTATTGATGCGTAAAAAGATTGCCGGTTTGAGTACAAAAATTCCTAAAATTTATGCGGCATATTGCGGCGAAGATTGGAAAACGCAAGGCGATTGGCTTGGTAGAAAAACAACAAGTTGGGCAATTATGTGCGCGGCTCAAGCTCCTTTTGATCATCGGCTTATTTATCCAGGCGTTTATAAATTGCAAGAGTTTATCGGTCCTAATGCAACTAAAGATGATACTCTTCGGCGCTGGTTACATTGGGTAAAAACAGATAATCCGCGATCTCTTTGGGATCCGTTCAACGGTTATCGCCGCCAAGCCGAATGGGACGATCACGGCGAGGCATATTCCATGAATAAAGATGGTCCCGATTTATGGTATTGGTTAGAGATTTCAGACGACGGCATGTTTAGCCCGCGAATGTATTTTTTTAACAAAGATGGTCATAATGGCAATAATCGTTTTCGTGATTATGTAATTGAGATATATTCAGCCAATGAACGTTTTGAAGGACATCCTTTTGACGTGTGGAAAAAATATTCATTGCTAGCCGAGCGTGCTGTTCGTTTGCAAAAACCGCTTGCTAAAAGTCGGGTGAATAATTTTTGGGGCGGCGTTTATAAGGAATTTTTGTTGCCAAAAGGAATGTACTACGTCAAAATACGCCGAAATTATAGTTTTAATACTATCGTGTCGGCGGTAATTGTCGATAGATTACAAGGCAAAAAAACATCAATAATAGAATCAATGATTCCGTATGTTACTCATTTTGTTTCAGCAAAAAATCCCTACCAACTTTGTCCGTTACCTTTCCCAAAACATATTGATTCTAAAACCGGCAGGTTGATTGTGGATACGTGGAATAATCTTGATAACGTTTATAATCGTAAAGATGGCATCAGACTACAACGTGAAATGCGAATAAACTTGTACCGCAAAACAAATTTGTTGGCAAACGAAGATGAAAACTTATCGCAAATAAACAAAGTAATAAAATGGCGACTAAATCAATGGGATACAGAACAACGTAAAGAATGGCTAGAATCAATGAAAGAAGCATTTAAAAATTTTTATGACAATAATGAATGGTTACAAAAGGCAATTAAAGAAGGTAAAATTTAAAATAAATTAAACCCCATCAACAATTAAAAGGAGAATAAAAATGTATCAACGATTTTTTTGTTTAGTTTTTGTTTTGTTTACATGTTTGGTTGCAAATAATGTATATTCAGATGTTAGTATTACCAGTAGTATTAATAATGCAGATACATACGATGGTACAAATCCAAATGGTAAAGAAACAACAATTGTACAAGGTAAATCTGCAATAATAATCGCACAATTTAAGTTTGTTAACACAGATATTCAGCCAGGTATTGAAACTAAAATATCAGATATAACATGGACATATACGGCGTCTGCTGATGCCGCTGTGGCTTATAATCCTAAAAACGGAACCGGTGATGAAACACAAATAACCGTAACAAGCAGAAAAACAGGCAAATATGCTATTACAATTACTGCAACAGCTACATATAAAATTACAAAATATAGACAAAATGGAACTATAATCTCCTCCGAAAATAAAAACGAAACCGGCAGCACAACATTAACTCTAATAGTAAAACGATCTGGTAATATAAAACTTGTTGACGTCAGACACCAATTCAATTATGCGCCAATGGATATGACTGGTAAATGGGGAATAGGTAAAGATATTTTGCTAATTGGAGTCGATAATAACGACAAAGTATCACTAAAATTCACTGGACTCGATAATACCACTACTTATACCCGTGAAGGTACTACTGTACCAACGCCCGTACCTGTAACAAATGATACCCCTTTTAATTTTACTGTTACAGGTAATTCTGAAAAAGAATACCAAATCACATTGAAAGATGCAGCAGGAAATGAATCTACATGGAATGTAAAAATATTCCCAAAAGAATGGCGTGATTCTCGTATAGATTCGCTAGGATGGAACGCATGGGGAGGTGGGGGGCTCGGATATAGTTTTGCAAAAAACCTTTTGAACACATTTCTCAAATTTACATCTCCAACGAATTGTACATCGGCAATGGTAAATCAAAGTGTTACCGATGCAAGATTAACTCACAACAGTGGCGCTTCTTTTGATCCGACAACAAAAAACGCATCTGTTCAAAAATACACATTCGGCGTTAGTTCCGATATCGCAACTAAAATTTCCCAGTTTAAAAGTGTACTTGGCACATGGACAAAATATATTGCCCAAGCAACCGTTACAGGCTACGATGCTACAAAATATCCTGAATATCCAACATGGCTTAACGGTGGAGGTTTTGCTACAACCAGAGCGGCGGATTACACTGCGCTAAAAACAAAATTTGATGCAACGGCAGTGGGAAACTCTTTCACGTACTCGTTTTTACCTAAAAGCGGAGGAATAAATTTTGAAAAAAGCGATAACGAAGATATGTATTACGCAATTCACTCATGCAATATAAATTTCACTAAAATTGAATATACATATAAAAAAACCGCAGCGAAAACGGCGGAAACTCAAGGTGTTGTTTTACAGGCAACTATATCAGATTTGTATGATTTCGATTATGGTTCTGGCGGAACTGGTAATGCTACCAAAGCGGCGACTGTACAAATTGGCGCAGTGCGTGCTACAGGTATAGCAGGGCGAATTTTTCAAGTAGAGATCGTTATTGATCGAGTTATAACAAGAATGAGAACTACTGGTATGGACGGTACCACAAGTAGCTATTACCATACACTGGCTTTTCCATAGTTTTACTATTGAAATACGAATATCAATGTATGTATATTATAATTAAAGCTTACCTATAACAAATAAAATGAGATTAAAAATTTTTAGCGTATTAAGTTTATTTACCATGTTTTTTTTAACATGGTCTTCAGTTTGTTTTTCAGAGGAGTCGGATAAGATAAAATTTGTTATTGAGAAAATTAAATCTGCTGACAAAATGCCGTTTGAACAAATTACAGCTGGCGGTAAAACATACAAATACCGTTTGTTTCAGAGACCGATAAATTTGACGTTATCGGAAATTAATGGGTTACCGATAAAACATAATGTTTCGCCTTTATACACGTGGGCAAGTCTAGAGTCGTTGATTGGTAATGTTACACTATTACCAAAGGATCGTCTCAATACTATTTTACAATTTTGGGAAGACCGTGATACAGCATTGAAAAATCTACAGAATATATATGGTAGTAATGAAAAAGACATGTGTAACAAAATAATAGATGAGTACAATAAAACTTTTTGTATCGCCGAATTTAGAAAGGACGATAAGTTTGCGCTTATTATTTTCCAAGACAAAATGTTTCCGTACCCAGAATTCGATCCTGATGGCGAACCTTTTGTTCCTACAAGACCATATTTTTCATCAGTTGGAGGTTATATTAAAAATAACAGATACTACTTTGACGATATGCAGGAGTTTGAAAAGTCGGAATCATTTTCGTTTACTGTATTGTCGATTTCTGAAAATGAGTTGTGGCGTAAATTTGTTCTCAATAATCCATATTTCAAGCCTCCCGATCCTCCGCCGAAAGATACTTGGCATAAATGGGAAACTTTTTTAAAAGACTATGAAGTCGAAGGTGAATTTGTGTATTTTGACGGCGAATTTGTAACGATAATGAAACGCGACGGGACAAAAGAAAAAATTAAATATAAAAAATTAAGCATAAAGGATCAATTTTATGTTGACAAAGAAGTCGAGGAACAAAAAAAACGTTATGAAAAAGAATTGAAAGAATTACCCGAACAACTCGCCAAAGAACCGTTTCACGAATGGATTACAAAAATCCATGATTACAAGATTGAAGGCGAGTTTATAAATTACGATGGAAAAATTGTAACAATAAAAAAACGAGACGGAAAAATTGAACAAATAGAATATAACCGTCTGTCGCTAGATGATAAAAATTACATACAAGAAAAATTACTACAACGCAAAAAAAACAACCAAAAAAATAAACGCTCACGGAAATCAAAGAAATAAAAAATTAGAGTTGTAGGGAATTAGTTTTTGTAACAGAAATTGTCTTTATACGGATCGTAATTGAAATTCAGTGATTTAAAAGCATCTTGCCGGTTATGCTGAAATTACGCCTGAATTTAAGACCGATATGTTGTTTTATAAAAATACTAATCCGCAAGAATGCAAAATATTTTACTATAAAAAATTTAAGGGTTTCGATTACGA
>JAISLW010000544.1 GCA_031277105.1 Planctomycetaceae bacterium
GTCCAGGTAGGCGGCGTTTCGCCACGTGTTTAATTTTGGGCCGCATTACGGTTTACGACATCAATAAACTTTAATATTTCACACATCTAAAATAGGCATATTTTAGGCTTTATGAATTACTAAAATTTATTGGTAGCATAAACTCCATTGCGGCACAAAAAAATTAAACGCAGCGGCGAAACACCGCCTACTTTTTTGCAAAAAAATGAATTTTTAGAGATACCCATATTTAAAAAATTATTCTTTGTGATCTCAGTGTTCTCTGCGGTTAATAAAAATTTTCTTTGTGTTTAATAAAAATAAATTTGTGTTTTTAGTAGTTTGTTATTGTAAATTTAGGTATTTTTGTGTTTTTGGTTGTGAGTTTAGTTGGTAATTTATGTAGTTATTTAGTAGTTTTAAAGTTTCGTTGATTGTGGAGTTTGTTGTTAGATTGTTTATATTATTTGTATTGTTTTGTTTTTTTATTTTGTTATTTAATTCGTTTTTGAAATGTTTTAGTAGGTTTAGTGTTTCAGGTTTTATGATTGTGAGATTTTGTTTTAGTTTTATTGTTTTTTCGGTGCAGGCGTTGCAGATTATTCCTCCGGCGTTTTGTTTGAAGTGTATGGATTGGTTTTGGTTTATGTTTTCGATTTTGTTTCCGCATTCGGCGCAGGTATCTAGTGTTGGTTGTGTTCCGTTTTCGTGTAGTAGTTGGAAGTTGAATTGTGCGACGTGGTAATTTACAAAATTTGTGGGCAATGGTTTTGCGAGGGTGGATAATTTTTCTGTTATGAGGTTATACAGGTTTGTGTTTGGGATATTTCTTTCGGTGAAAAGGTTGACTAATTCTGCGATGTAGTAGGCGGCGTGGAGGTTATGCAGGTTATTTTTTAGTACGTGAAATCGGCGGATTGATTGTGATTCGGTGAGTATATTGAGGGCGTCGTTTTTTTTCTGGATGAATGTTACGTTAATTTGGGTGAGTATGTCAAGAGCAGATTCGAAGGAACTTTTTAGCCTTCTTCCGCCTTTGGCGATTGCTTCGATTTTCCCAAATCGTTTAGTAAATAGGGTTACAATTAAACTGCTTTCGCTAAAGTCAATACTTCGGATTACGACCGCTTCATCATTTTCCATAAAATTTTCAAAAAAAATTTTTTAAAACTAAAATTTCCAAACTTAATTGCGGAACAAATACGCAAGAACGCAACCGTCTCGCCTGCGTTAATTCTCAATCTTTTTAATCTGCGTAATCTGTGAACAAAAAAGTGATCCACTGATTACGCAGATTAGAGGATTATTTTTTGGGACAAGTGGGACAATAGGGACATGAGGGACAAATTTTTTATAACAAAAATTGAGAAGTAACGTAACCGTCTCGGCTGCAAGACGCCAACGCCTGCGATCCTAACCTTCAACAATTTTAATCTCATCTTCTGTTAAATCATATAATTCATAAATCAAACGGTCAATATTGGATTCTAATTTTGTTGTGTTAGCGGTGGGATTTTTCGTTTTGGATAAAAGTATTTGATTTACAAGTTTAATTATTGATTGTTGTCGATCAAATACAATATTTTTGACGGGGATATATTTTAATTGTGATTTTCTTAAATATGGAAATAACTTGTCGGTCAAGACAAATAAATTTTTAAACCAAAAATTGATCAATTTTGAATTTAATATTCCGGTCAAGAATTTTAAGTCAAACAAATTATTTTTGGGCAAGCAACAATAAACTGAATTGAGGGTCAAATATTTATTTTCATCGAATGTTGCAATGACTTCGTTTGCGACTCTTCTGACAAATATTTTATCGGAAAAATAAATATTCAGCGGTTTGAATTTTGTCATATTATTGTTATCATACGCGCAAAATAAATTTGCAAACGAGCAAGTATATTTTGTAATATCTTCGCCGCGTAGTAATTTATAATTGTTTTTTGTACGTATAATCGAATCGTCTGCTTTTCCCGCTTCAATTCCGCGAGTAATATCTAAAATATCGCGAATAAGAATAACGTCTTGATTCATTTTTTCAAAAATATGTTGTATCTTATCTGCTGATATTTCGGTGCAAATCATATTGAACGGGCTTTTTTTGCAAAAATCTATATTAACTTTGTGGCGTTCTATAATTTTGTTGTCAATAATTTCGGAAACGGTAAAACTCGTATTAGCTGCGGCGTTTTGGGAAGTTAAAAAAATACAACTTTCCACGCCGGCGTTTTCAAATATGCCGGAGCCGACTACGATATTTTTTAATCCAGACGCCAAAATCATAGAACGAATAAGTTCATAATTTTCGTTGTTTATTAAAGGTTTTGGGACGATGAAAGAAACATGTTCGCCTAATTCTATCGCCTTCTCAATAAAGAGCGTAAATAAATCGAATTGTCTTATTGCCGTCTTATAATTTTTTATGTATTCCTGTTTATCAAGTTGGTTAATTCCGTGTTTAACGTTCACGTAAGGCGGGTTTCCGATTACGATATTAAAGCCGTTATTGACGCCAAATAGCCGTGATAATCCTTGATTTTCCTTTGTCAATACAGTCAACGCATCGGCGCAAATAAATTTTGTTTCAAGATTGGGCAAGGGTTCGACGCCGAAATTATTTTTTTTCTTATCGGGAACGATTTCTTGAATTAGAGATAAAAATAAACGGAGAATTGTAATTTGTACGGCTATCGGTTGAATATCAACGCCGTAAATTACATTTTGTAAAATTTCTAATTTTTTGTGGTAACGTTCTTGTTGCGTAAGTTTTTTATCGGGGTCAAGTCGTCTCATAATTTCGTTCATCACGCCGCAAGGAAACGCCCCCGAACCGCAAGCGGGATCAATAATTTTGCATTGTAATAAGGCGGAATCTTTTTGGGCGGCATCTTTTTGTGAATCGTTTTGCAAATTATTTTGCAAATTATTTTGAGAACTTTTTTGAGAATAATTTTGTAAATATGAGTCCAGCGTTTCGTTGACCATGTAATCGACGATTTTGCGCGGCGTATAAAAACTGCCGGTAATTTTACGACGATTTTTTTTGGAATCTGCGTCAATACAAACTAATAAACTTTCAAAAACTTTACCGGTAAATTCGGGATCGACGGTTTGTGAATATTCTAAATCAAACAAATCATCGACTGATAATTTATATTTATATTGGGATAAAATTTTGATAATTCCGGCGACTTTATAATTTCCGTCTAGTTCTAAAATATGTCTTGTTGTCGGTTCGCAAAAAAAATATTCGTCATGCAATAAAAATTCGTCGCCGTCGATTTCGTAAAATAAACCGCAGTTGAGAAACGGGATTTTGTTGAATTGATCTTTTATGTTGCGGATATTTTTGATGAGTTTTTTGTGTTCAAATTTGTTGCGATTTTTGATTGGCGCGTTTAGGCAATTAAAGAACAGATTGCGTAAAATTGCGTTGTAATATCTAAATTCATCGTCGGATTTCAAATTGTCGTTAATAAAATTTTCGTCGAATAATTCTTTCGGCATGAGTTCTTTATCTTGCAAAAAGAAACAGATCAACAAACGAATAATTAAACGTAACGAATAATCAGGATTCCTAGATTTTTCGGTCGCCCAAAAATACCAATTGCGAAGTTCGAGATAAAACTTATCGCAAAGTTCTTGACGTTTGATTTCGATTTGACGAGATCGTTTTTTAACAAAAATATCCGGCATAATATCGGAATTAAAGATTTTGATTTCAAATTTAAAATAATCTTTTTAATCTGCGTAATCTGCGGACAAAAAAATTCGATCCGCAGATTACACAGTTTTTAATTCGGAATTCGGAATTCGGAATTAAAGATTTTGATTTCTAATTTAAAATAATCTTTTTAATCTGCGTAATCTGTGGACAAAAAAATACGATCCACAGATTAGAAAGATTATTTTTTTGCAAATTACGTATTGGCGATTTTTAAACTGGTAGCGCTTTAATTTGCGTTTACCCTAACCTTATTTTTATCTTATTTTTCTGAACAAAACAACCTCAGTAGCAACAAAGCCCCCACTGACCAAACCTCATTACCTCATTAAAAAATAGGTAATGAGATTTGGTTATAAAATAAATATTTTAAAATGTTCACACTTAAATTTTCGGGCGTCTCTAAAAATTCATTTGTCCAGGTAGGCGGCGTTTCGCCGCTGTGTTTATTTTTGGGCCGCATTACGCACAAAATAATTATTAAATTTTAATAATTCATAACATATAAAATAAATTTACTTTAGGGCGTCTCTAAAATTCATTTTTTTGCAAAAAGGTAGGCGGCGTTTCGCCGCTGTGTTTATTTTTGTGCCGCAATACGCGTAAAACAATTATTAAATTTTAATAATTCATAACATATAAAATAGATTTATTTTAGGTGTTATGAAATATTAACATTTATTA
>JAISLW010000013.1 GCA_031277105.1 Planctomycetaceae bacterium
AGAAAATTAGGGAGTAGGGAATAGTTTTTAGAAATTTAGAGAGTAGTTTTTTGTTACAACAAAATTGTCTACAGGATCGCGGGCGTCTTGCCTGCATTTCAGGATCGCAGGCATTTCGCTTGTGTTCCTTCAGATTCGCAGGCGAAACGCCTGCATCAACGGATCGCGGGCGTCTCGCCTGCATGCGGTTGTACTCAACCGCTAATGAGAGAGGTTTAATATCTCAAGCGCCTTTTTGTTTGCCTATCGGCAAAGTGCAGGCGAGACGCCCGCGATCCGGCGGTCTCGCCTGCTTTTCAGAATCGCAAGCGCTTCAGGATCGCAAACATTTCGCCTGGTGTTTCTTCAGGTTCGCAGGCGGAATGCCTGCATCACAGGATCGCGGGCGTCTCGCCTGCATGCGGTTGTACTCAACCGCTAATGAGAGACGTTTAATTCTCTAAAAATTCATTTCTGTCCCGTTAGGGACAACATGTTGGTAGAAAAGCAATGTCAAAAATATATTTGTCCCGCTAGGGACAACATGTCAATACAACCTTAACCTCTATTGCGTCCTTAACGGGACGCTAAAAAATTGTATCATCTTTTCTACCAACATGTTGTCCCTAACGGGACAGATCGGATAAATTGGAAGGATCCCAGGCGGTCTCGCCTGCATGCGGTTGTACTCAACCGCTAATGAGAGAGGTTATATCTCAACCGTCTTTTTGTTTACCTTGCGGCAAATTATAGGCTGAACGCCTGCGATTCTCAATTTTTTTCGTTATTGAATTATGGTTTTTCGACAATGATATTAAATGTTTTTTGACCTTCTGGTTTTACTTCAAAAGTTAGGTCTGTTGTTTCAGACGACGTGAATTTTTTAGCGACTGTTTGCGTTGTATTGCATGAGACAACTTTACCGTTTTCGTCTAAAATATTTTCACTTGATTCTGTTTGTGCAAGCCAGACCTTGTAAATTCCTTTTGGGATTCCTTCAACTTGTTTGTTGCCGCCGGTAATATACGTACCGTCATTATTGATTACGCCAAAATATGACGAATCGGCATTTTCAAAAACGACGTTGCCTTTTGTAACCGGAGCGCCATCGGAATATTTAACCGTTCCCGATATTTGAACCTTGCCGCTACAACCAGTAACGCAAAACATAATCCCAAAAAACAAAACTACAAAAATTTTTCTATTCATAAAAATTCTCCTGTTAAAAAAATGTAACCGTTCACGAAAATTTAAACGCTAGATTTTAGGGATTAGGGAATAGCATTAGTTTTTGTAACAAAAATCTATTTTGCTAAATTCTAATTCCTAATTAAAAATACTTCCTATTCCCTACACCCATAAAACTCTATTATTCTAAAATTTCGTGAACGTTTATAAAAAATTGTTGAAAAAAATTAACGTATTGATACAACATTACCGTCGTTTACTCTTGCTAAATTCCAGAGTACGGTTGTTGAAGTTGTTCCATTAATTCCGTGAACGGAACCGTCGCCGACAAGGAAATGCACAATTCCTACATGCTGACTGCCAAAACCATAATGCCCCCAATGATCTGCCGGTCTTTGATTCAAGGCAATACCTGGATCGCTTGGATTAGCAACAAGGCAACGATAATTTTGATGAATATACCGTCCGATATTAAAAACTTGATCCGGCGGCCATTGCCCCAGATAGCCGCCATCCCAACGTTTATGAGATACAAGATCAGAACCAACCGCAAATTTGGGAATGAATTTTTCCCCAATAACAATTTGATTAGTTGTTCCATCCGACCACCATGAAAACGCATCGCGACACTCCCAGCTAATCAAATCCGAACGATCATTAGGACTCGTGCCGGTTTTACCATTTCTGAAACTCGGAATTGCAACACGCAATGGTCCGTTAAAATCACTTACCGTTGATCCTGCTGTTTGTGAGAGGTAAATAAACTGCGACCAATTTGATATAGTTGTTGGCGCTACATTTTGGGTAACAACTGTAACATAATCGCTACGAGGACCGCATTGTTCACGAGCGCTGCCGCCGGCAGAAGCATCCCGTCTAGCAAATCCTTGTCCTGGCGAATGCCGCGAAGGACAAAGAAAAGTTGCGACTTTGCCGATATTGTTTTGTTCTTCCGTCGTCAAAACATCAACTGTCCAATTATCTCCGGCATAATTATTCGGAAGATACAAGAGACCATTAGAGGCGTCTGCTAATCTTGAATAAAGCGCTTGTTGTTCAATATAAGGATACAGATATGCAAACACCGAACCTTTGTCCGTAAAAATCGTAATCGGCGGCAAGCCTTGACGCGTATCGTGGAAGTTGTGGACGCCGAGCCCGATTTGTTTTAGGTTGTTTGTGCAAGTCATGCGTCTTGCTGATTCACGTGCCGCTTGTACGGCTGGTAAAAGCAATGCGATCAATACGCCAATGATTGCAATCACTACCAAAAGTTCAACAAGCGTAAAACCAAAAAATAAACCAAGAGAGTTAGGTTTGGGAGAACGCCCCAAAGAATTATTGTAACGAAAAATCGGATTTTTAAAAATCTGGTTTTTTGGCAAATTACCTGCGTTACATTTTTTGCCCCCCCCCCCCCTGTTTGCCTATTTTAACATTTGTTGTAAAGTCAATATTTATATTGACTTCGGCAATAAACAACTCTGTCTTAAAATTTGTCAATTTCATCGTTCTACTCCTTTTCAATTAAAAGGTTAAGTAAGTTTTAGTAAAATTTATTGCGCTACAAAAATTTTCCATTGACAATCAGAAAATTAACACACAATAAATAACAAATTTAATCGCAACAAAATCTAATTCGCAAAAAACTTTTTTTGCATAAGTTAAAAATTAAATTCGCCGCAATTAAACCAAACGCATTTTTCGTTACAAAAATTCAAGATCAAAAAATTTGATCTGAAATTTTGCAACACGAAGGCGGTAGTATAAACCAATCCGCAAAATAACACAAGACCAGTCTGTAAAATTTTTCAAAAAATTTTTATTGTTAAAAAAACCAAAAATTACACGCAAATATTAACAACATAGACGGCGGATCATAATTTGACTATTAAATTAACTTCAACTTTTTCAACATCTCATTTATCTCTTCCACAGAGCATGCAGTAAGATCAGCAATCTTTTTAACACTCATATTCTGCTTAAAACAATTACGCACCATCCCCTCAATACTTTGTAATCGACCGAGTTC
>JAISLW010000075.1 GCA_031277105.1 Planctomycetaceae bacterium
TCTAAAATAGACATATTTTAGGCTTTATGAATTATTAAAATTTATTGATAGCATAAACTCCATTGCGGCCCAAAAAATAAACACAGCGGCGAAACACCGCCTACCTTTTTACAAAAAAATGAATTTTTAGAGATGCCCAATTATTAAAATTTAGTAACCGTTCACGAAATTTTAAAAGCGTAGAGTTTTTAGGGTATATGGGATAGGGGGTCGGGACAAATATTTATTGTTACGAAAATTGTCTCGTTATATTCTACGCTATATCCATAAAATTTTTTTCTTAATTTTCGTTTCTTTGTTTTGGGTTTATTATTTTTTGTCCGTTTGGCGACGGTAAATTTTCTAGTAATTTTGGGTCAATAGTATCTATTCTTATAACTTGATTTGCGGTTAATTTTTCGGCGCCTTCGATGATAGTTTTTGCGCCGGCAACTAATAATTTTTTACCTTCATCCGTTTCTGGGACAACGCCGTAATCTGTAATTGCCGTTACTTTAATTTTTACTGGAATTGGTTTTGCAATCCATTGTTCTTCTTGTTTATTGTTAGTTGTTTCTTTGTTTATTTGCGCGTCGGTTTGCGTATTGGTTTGTTTGTCTGTTTGTTTATCTGTTTGTTTATTTGTTTTGATCGCAAGCCAGACGATAGCGCCGTCTGGTCTGTCTAAGACGGAATCTTTTGATACTAGAATTTCTTCCGAAGGATTGTTAGTTACGATTTCCGCAGTGATACTCATCCCGACTTTTAAATGACCGCCTTGATCTGAAAGTCGCACAAGCACGGGAAAAATCCTAGCGCCCGTCGGCGCATAAGGAACAATACGATGCACTTTGCCCACTACACGGACGCCCAAAGAATCAACAACAACCGCAACCTCGTCGCCTACCCTTATCCGGTCAATAATATCTTCCGAAATCATCACCCTCGCATCCACTTCTCCAAGCGATACAACTTCCGCAATCGACATTCCAGGCGACAACAATTCATTTTTGCCCGTTTCACGTCTAATAATATAACCGTCATAAGGCGCAACTATAGTCGTCCGCTTCAACTTCTCCTTTGCTTCGCGATTAGCGACTTTCGCTTTTTCCAAGTCTTGACTGTATTGTTCGACCAATGTTTTTTGCTGACTGCGTTGACTTTCCGAAAATGCCAAAATCATATCCGGCTCCAGCAGGCGCCGCAACTCGCCCTCTTCGTGCGCAAGTCGATGCGATAAACTACGTATCTCCGCTTCTGTCTGTTCTATCACCAGCGATAGCCATGTTTTGTCAATTTGAGCAAAAAGAGTCTCGCCGCCTTTGACTCGCATTCCTATTTCTATTGGCAAGTCGCTCACCAGTCCCGAAACTTCAGATGAAATCCGCGACCGTTGCACTTCTACCAAACGACCATGAAACAAACGGACGTTGCTAATAGAATCTTTACGCACTACATCAACACGAACCGGAGACGCAGGACGTACAGGACGCAAAGTACCTTTAGGACTTTTACCGCCCTCTAAATTACCGCCCGCAGCAACCAAACCGCCGCCAGAAAAATTAACATGCACAAAAAAACCAACAAAAATTCCAACCAAAAGAATTATTGTTGTAACAAATAATATCGACAAAAAATTAAAATCTTTAACTCTCATTTTTAATATCCTAATTTAAACTATGTACTATTGTAAACTGCTCAAACTTTAATTTGCGTTTACCGCCGCCTGTTTAACCGCCGGACAACAGGCTTCTACGAATTGCAAAGGCAACTTCTAACAACCAGTCTTTTATTAACCATCAAGAACACAGAGTTCACAGAAAAGAAATTTTTTAAAATTATTTTATATCCGATACAATATTAAATAACGTTTCGATTCCAATTAAAAACTTCCTCTGTGTTCTCTGTGGTTAAAAAATAAATTTGTGTTTTTAGAATTTCCCAAGTACGAACAGTATAATTTAATTTAATTTTCAGTTACCGTAACTGAATTTACAAACGAGCCGACAATTTTAATCGACTGATTATTTTTTTAAATACCCGTTTACGGCGATTGAATATTAAACTGAATATTAAACGGATCGTATTTGAAATTTGCCAAAAGCCAAAAAAAATTGCTCTTGTAATGAATGCCAAAAATTAGTACACTTCGCCAAAATTTAATATACTGTTCGTACTTGAGTTTTCGTTTACCTTCGCCTGCCTAGATTTCGGACGGCAAGATTTGACGCTTTTTAATCGCTGAAATTCAAGTACGATCTGTATAAACGGCTCGCAATTTATTACAGACAGATCGTATTTAATACGTCTTTAAAATTAAATAACACAATATCAGAACAACTGATTATTACCCGCAAATAAAACTAACTTTAATAACCAAATTTTAAGCATGAACAATTTAAACTGTTCGCAATTTAGATTTCAATTTCTTCCGCCGGTTGTTTATCCGTTGCGATACAATTTTTTATGCGGTTGCGTTGTTGGGATTGCGAGTACGTTTCGTAGGGAATTATGTTTAGCGTTTATTTTGTTGGTAATTTTTTTACCGGCGTTTGGTTGTACGGCTACAAACATGAGCGTTGAAGGCGTGCGATATTTCAACCAAGCCCGCTACGATCAGGCGCAACGGGCTTTTTTGGAAGCGTTAAAACGCGAACCCAATAATCCAGATATCTATTTTAACCTCGCCGAAACTTACCACCAATCGGCAAAAGTCGCAATCACACAAAACGAAATCGCAAAAGCACAACAACAATACGACGAAGCAAATAAATATTATCGAAATTGCTTGGCAATAGACATAAATCATCTAAAAGCTAATCGCGGACTTGCGGCAATGCTAATCGAAATTAAACAACCGAAAATGGCATTTGACCATATCATAAATTGGTGCAACATAAGCCCGCACCTGCAAGACCCAAAAATCGAATTAGCAAGATTATATCAAGAATGGGCGCAAATAATATTAGCGCAAGGACAAAAAAATGAATGCGATACTTACAATAAAAAAACGCTGGAAATACTACAAAATGTAATCGCAAACGATCCAAATAATTACAGAGCATGGCGAGCAATCGGATTTATACACGAAAACAACGGCAACCGCGAAAACGCTATTGCAGCATATCAAAAATCAGTCGCGCTAAACCCAAATCAAAATGATTTGAAAAATAAATTATTGACAATGGGCATTACAACAATTAACGGAATAGGAACAAATTTAAACCAAACTCCAATCACAACAACAAACAATATCTCCTCTTTGCCCGCATCCGAATCAACCGGAATAGGAAGCATCGGTTATGACCCAAACGAAAATAATATCAACAAAACAACAACATTGATCAGATAAAAAACAACGATAACCGTTCACGGAAATTTGTTTATTAAATTATGTTTTGTTTTGTTTTGGAAATTTTTGAAGGACAAGCGGGACGAGAGGGATAATTTTTTGTAACAAAAAATTTGAGAATGAACGCAGGTGTCTTGTCTGCAATTTACCGGAAGGCAAACCAAAAATCGGTTAAGATATAAACTCGATCAACGGCGGTTGAGTACAACCGCATGCAGGCGCGACGCCAGCGATCCTTCTGACAATTTTTTGTAACAAAAAAACCGTTATCTAGTTTTCTAAAAAGTTACTCGCGAATTCCTACGCCTTAACCCTTAAAATCTATCGCTTAAATTTCCGAGAGCGATTACTTAATTTTTTTACAATTAATTTTATGTATTTATTTCCTTTAGTATTGACTTTATTATTTTTTGTTTTGATATTTTTTATAGCGATTTGGGGGATGCGTCGTACAGTCGACGTGCATGATTTTTTTCTTGGCGGCGGTACGCTTGGGGCGTGGTTTTTGGCGTTTTCTTATGGTACGGCGTATTTTAGCGCTGTTATATTTGTTGGTTTTGCGGGTAAATTTGGTTGGCAATTTGGTTTGTCGGCGCTTTGGGTAGGTATAGGCAATGCGGTTATTGGTTCTGGTTTGGCGTGGATAATTTTGGGTCGTCGTACTCGTCGTATGACTCATAATCTTGAAGTCAAGACGATGCCTGAATTTTTTGCGGTTCGTTATGAGTCCAATGGAATGAAGATAATTACGGCGTTGATAATTTTTATATTTTTAACTCCATATACTGCTTCTGTATTTACGGGATTGAGTTATTTATTTGAGATAGTGTTTGAGCGGCGTTTTAGTTTTACGTTTGTTTTGACGGTGATTTCGGCGGTTTCGTTTATTTATGTTTCGTTTGGCGGTTACAAGGCGATAGCGCGAATTGATTTTATACAGGGTTTGATAATGTTTATTGGTTCGTTGTTGATGGTATATTTTGTTGCGAAAAATTACGGCGGTATTTGGGCGGCGGCGGCGGAAGTTTCAACAAAAATCAACGAGCGGATTTCGGGCGGCGAGGTTCAATTGTCGTCTTGGTATATTTTGCCGTCTGTTGTTTTTATGACTTCGTTTGGCGTTTGGGGTTTACCTCAGATGGTGCATAAATATTATGCGATAAGGGACGAGGGCGAGATTATTCGCGGCGCTTTGATTACGACTATTTTTGCGTTAGTGATAGGATGTGCGGCTTATTTTACTGGCGCTATGACGCATTTAATGCCGGCGGGCGAGATACCGAAAACGTTGGCGGGCGGCGTAAATTTTGATCAACTTGTGCCGGATTTAGTAGCGTCGCATTTACCGCAAATTTTGATGGCTGTAATTTTATTGCTTGTTTTATCGGCGTCGCTTTCAACGTTGAGTTCGTTGGCGCTTGTATCGTCGTCGGCGATTACGATTGATTTGTACAAGGGTTATTTTAATCCGAGAGCGACGGCGGGTAACGAATTATTATTGATGCGTTTATTGTGCGGCGTATTTATATTAATTTCGTATTTGATTGCGTTGTATAAACCCGCGTGGATTGTTTCATTGATGTCGATTTCGTGGGGCGCGGTAGCCGGTTCTTTTTTAGCGCCGTATATCTACGGGTTATTTTGGAAGCGGACGACAAAATTAGGCGCGTATTCTGGAATGTGGAGTGGTTTATTTATATCAAACGGGTTGTACTGGTATTGGTTTTTTACGGAGAGTCCAATTGAAGCGGGAACAAGATCGCCGCTTGCAGCGTCTATCGCAATAATCATTCCGCTAATTGTTGTGCCAATTGTAAGCATAATAACGCCGCCGCCAAAAAATGAAACAATAAAAAAAGCATTCGGGGTTAGTTAAAAATTCTTAACCGTTCACGGAAATTTCAACGATAGGTTTTAGGGGATAGGGAGTAGGGGTTAGGGATTAGTTTTTTAGAAAGCTAGAGAACAGATTTTTTGTTACAAAAAAATTGTCTATAGGGTATCTCTAAAAATTCATTTTTTGCAAAAAGGTAGGCGGTGTTTCGCCGAAACGCCGCAATACGCGTAAAACAATTATTAAATTTTAATACTTTGTAACGTGTAAAATAGACATATTTTAGACGTTGTAAAATAATAAAATTTATTGGTATTATAAACTCTAATGCGGCGTTTCGGCGAAACGCCGCCTACCTGGACAAATGAATTTTTAGAGATGCCCTATAGGGAACTTCTAAAAACCACAAATTTATTTTTATTAACCAAAGAGAACACAGAGGAGTATCTCTAAAAATTCGTAACCGTTCACGAGATTTTAGAAGCGTAGAGTTTTAGGAGATAGGGTGTAGGCGCTAGATTTATTGTAACAATAAATATTCGTCCCATCTGTCCCGTTAGGGACAGGTAGGACAAATATTTATTGTGCATCTCTAAAAATTCATTTGTCCTTTTCAGGATGTTTGTTATTTGATAATTGCGTACCCGCCGAGTTGCGGCGGGCTGTTACGCATTGACATTATCAGGGCGAAAAATAATTATACTGCTCGTACTTGAAATTCAGCGATTTAAAAGCGTCAAAGCCTGCCGTCCGAAAGCTAGGCAGGCGAAGGTAAACGCAAACTCAAGTACGAATAGTTTAAAATTAGCGTTACAAAAAATAAAATTAAAAACGTATTTTAAAGTGTGAATAGCATAATATTAAATAACGTTTTGATCCTAATTAAAAATTTCCTTTGTGTTTTCTGTGGTTAATAAAAATAAATCTATGTTTTTTGAAGTTCCCTTTATTTTTTTATTAGTTCGACGGCTTTGTCGTCTAGCGGCATTATGTAATATTCGCGGAATAGACAACCTTGACTGCCGCCGCCATGTAATTGTAATCCGGTTTTGCCTTCTTTCGGACTCTTTGGGTCAAGAACGTCAACAACAATTTGTCCATTTAAAAACGTTACCAGTCTATCGTCAATCGCCACCGTCCCAACTTCATTCCAATCGCCAACCTTAATTAACTTTCGCGTTAACTCCATATTTCGTTTGACCCATCCGCGTCCGTCAACTTCCCACAATCCCGCCGTATCGCCCGACTTGCCCGATGCTATCTCACACTGAAAACCTTTCATCCAATGCGGTTTGTCAACTTCAGCCGCCCTAAAATATAACCCGCTGTTGCCCGAAATAATTTTGAAAGATACCTTGACCACAAAATTTTTATAAGAATTTTTGCTCAAAAACATCCCATCTTTCGGTTGACCTTTTTCAGTCGTCCCTTTAAGCGAACCATCCTCCAATATCTCCCACTTGCCAACCGGCTTCGTCTCAACTTCGCCAAACTTCTTGTCCGCATACAACGCTACCCACTCCGTCGCAGGCAACTCCAAAACCCGAATATTACGCCAACGAACTTGACCGCTAGCGCCCGATTTTGCCGAAGGAACCTGAAGAGCAAAAACGCCCTCGTTACTCTCAATATCAAAAAAATCCGTAACCTTTTCACCATTCAACCACGTCTTAATCGACGGTCCAACACACTGAATAATAATCTCATTCCAATCGCCCTTCTTAAACGCCTTGTCAATTTTCGCTTGCAACTCCGGCGTTGACTCCGTCAAAAAACGATTACGCCGATGCTCATCCCAAACATTCGCCGCATTTTTTGAAGGTTCAATCACACACTTATAGCCCGCAATCGATTCAAATTGACCGTTAGGATCAATATAAGAACGAAATAACACGCCCGCATTACATTCAACGTCATACTTCACGTCAAATTTCAAAACGAAATTCTTGTACTTCTTTTCTGTACGCAAAAAAGTATGAACAATCGAGTCGCCGCTCTTGCCAACAATCTCCTTGCCCTCAACCTTAAACATACCATTACCGCCATAGCCGATCCAACCATCAATCTGGTTATTACTAACGGCTTTGGACGGAATCAACTGGACAAAATCACTATCCTTAACATCGTCCGCAAACAACATCGCCGCAAACGAATACACACACAAAATACACGCAAACACAAAATTCGACTTCATAAAATCACCTTTCACTTATTTAAAGTTTTAAAGTTTTAGTTTTAAATTTTTTGTAAATATTCAATCTCAAATTGCGGGTATTGCAAAAAAATTTATTTAAGAATATACGCAAAATTTAAACTGAATAATTACGATCAACAAACGTACAAATTAGACGGTTATTGGTATTAGTTGTTTTTTTATTTCTTGGGCGACGATTTCGGGAGTTGCGTGGTTAATTGTTTTTTCGCCGACAACGACTGTTGGTCCTTTGTCGCAATTTTCCGCACAAAACGCCGCCTCAACTTGCAAGAGATTCCCTAGCGATTCCGCTTGGATAAAGTCTTCAATTCCCTTGAGCAAATTTTCACTTCCGCGAGCAAAGCAACTTGTGCCTACGCATACAGTTACTTTGATTTTAGCGCCGGCGCCGTAGTTCAACACCGGTAACGTTATCCCGCTTATCCGTCTCCTGTTCTGATAAGTAGTATGCAACAACGCATGAGCCGTATGTCCGCCAATACCGCCGTCAAAATATTTTTTATAACAATCCGATAACTGCTGATTGTCTTGCGGATTATGGAATTTTAACGAGCGGTCATTTTTGTACAAACCCGCCGCTCTCGCAACCCGCGTCCGCATATCATTTGTTACCGGTTGCCCCGCACCGCCTACACAACCAAGCGGACAAGCCATCACCTCGACAAAATCATACTTAACCTCGCCGCTACGTATCCAATCCGCAACCTTACGGGCATTGCTCAAACCATAAACCACACATACCCTTACTTCCAATCCGTCAACATTCAACACAGCCTCCCGAATAGATTTTTCGCCGCGTACTTCATTAAATTCAAACTTCTCTAATTTTTTTCCGCTAATTTTTTCTGCCGCAAATCTTAGCGCCGCTTCCATCACGCCGCCGGTTGTGCCGAAAATTACGCCGCCGCCGGTGTAAGAGTTGAAAGGTTCATCCGGTTCTACCGGTTCGAGTTCCGTAAATCGCAATCCCGCCTCGTCAATCATTCGGACAAGTTCCTGCGTCGTCAAAACGTGATCGACGTCGGCAATACCGTTGTTGATAAATTTATCTTGCTTGCATTCGTATTTTTTTGCTGTACAAGGCATTATCGAAACAACGACTAGGTCTTCTTGTTTTACTCCGAGTAATTCCGGCAAAACTAATCTAGCAGTTGGTCCGAATATTTGTTGCGGCGAGCGGGTTGTTGAGAGATTGTGCAATAAATCCGGCAGGAATTGCTCGGCAAATTTTACCCATGCCGGACAACACGATGTGAATTGCGGTAAATTTTCGCCTTTGACTTTACGTTGTACAAATTCAGTCGCTTCTTCAAAAATAGTCTGGTCGGCAGCGAAACTTGTGTCAAAAACACGGTCAAAACCAATAGATTTTAAGGCTGCGACAATACGACCGATCTCAATAGAACCCGGAGCGCCGCCAAACGCTTCGCCAATCGCAACCCTAACAGCCGGCGCAATTTGAACTACTACCGTTTTAGAAGGATCGTTAATCACTTGCCAAACCTTGTCCACGTCGTCGCGAACCGTCAACGCCCCAACCGGACAAACCGTAGCACAAAGCCCGCAATTTACACACTCCACATCCGCAAGGTCTTTATTAAACGGCGGAACAACCGTAGATTTAGCGCCCCTGCCGGCAAAACCAATAGCGCCAACTCCCTGAATCTCGCTACAAGCACGAACACAATCACCGCAAAGAATACATTTATTCGGATCGCGAACCAACGAATAACTAGAACGATCAACAGGCTTGCTGACAAAAGTTCGTTTAAACCGAATATCGTTGATACCGTGTTTGCGGGCTAAACTTTGGAGTTTACAACGCGTATTTTTCGAGCATAACGTGCAATTTTGATCGTGATTTGCCAGAATGAGTTCAAGCGCTATTTTTCGGATTTCGCGTATTTCTTCGGTGTGAGTCAAGACTTCCATTCCTGCTTGAGGTTTGGTCGAACACGAGGCGACAATGCCAAGTCCTTTAACATCGACAAGGCAAAGCCTACAAGCGCCGTAAATACTTAATTCGGAATGATAGCAGAACGTCGGAATTTCGATTCCGGCATTGCGGGCAACTTCGAGTAAGTTGCGTTCATTTTCAAAATTAATTTTGACGCCGTTAATCGTCAATGTTTTAATATTTTCTGTCATTTTGTGCGGTTGGTTGTTTTGGGGTTAGGGGTTAGGGTTTAGGTTAAGGTTTAAGGTTAAGGTTTAATAATATAAGATTTAGGATTACGGTTTTGCGAGGGTGTTTTATACTGCTCGTACTTAAAATTCATTTGTATATTTTAAGAATGCATCAAGCGGCGATTGCTATAATTAATTTAATTTAGGGACTTCTAAAAACCACAAATTTATTTTTATTAACCACAGAGGACACAGAGAACAGAGGAGATTTTTAATAGGCGTCCAAACGTTATTTAATATTATAATTGATTTTTTGATTTAAAATATTTTAAAAAAATTTTCTTCTCTGTGAACTCTGTGTTCTCGGCGGTTAAACAAAAAACTGGTTATTAGAAGTTCTCTTTAGATTGAAATTTTATTGCCGTCAAATCAATCAATAACACACAAAACACAAAACAACAAACATTCTATCCAATTCAATTCCTTTCGCAAGGGAGGATGATTTTTTAGGGCGTCTCTAAAAATTCATTTGTCCAGGTAGGCGGCGTTTCGCCGAAACGCCGCAGTAGAGTTTACGACATCGATAAATTTTATTACTTCACAATGCCTAAAATAAATTTATTTTGGACGTTATGTTATTAAAATTTAATAATTGTTTTATACGTAATGCGGCCCAAAAAATAAACACAGTAACGAAACATCGCAATGGAGTTTATGCTACAAATAGATTTTAATAATAATTCATAAAACCTAAAAAATATATATTTTAGACGTGCGAAATATTAACTTTTGGGCATCTCTAAAAATTCATTTGTCCAGGTAGGCGGCGTTTGGGGGGGGCGCCGCCGGGGCGTTTTAGACATCGATAAATTTTATTACTTCACAATGCCTAAAATACACCATGTTTTACACGTTATGAATTATTAAAATTTAATAATCGTTTTACGCTTATTGCGGCGTTTCGGCGAAACACCGCCTACCTTTTTTGCAAAAAATGAATTTTTAGAGATACCCATTTTTTGTAACAATAAATCTACACTTTATCCCCTATACTTTATCCCTTAAAATTCTACGCTTCTAAAATTCCGTGAGCGGTTACGACGAGTTTAACGGCGGCGTTATGGAAAAATTATGGAGGGGACTTTACAACTATGCAAAGAACTATAAAATTACAAGACGTTTTGCAGTAGTTTTTTTGTAATTTTTTTACAATCCGAATATAACATTTATTGGTTCAAATGACGCAATGATTTTAACTTACAGATAGTTTGCGTTTTAATTTTGGTATATATTTTTTTTTGATATTATGAAAACAGTTAGCGGGATACCCGTATTCAATGGCGACGCTATCAGTAACGCACACGGCGTTGTTATCGGTAAAGTTTTCGTACAAGAAAGCGAACGACTCGGCGTTGCTGAACGAACCATACCGCAAGATAAAATTGAAGACGAAATTAAACGCTACCGAATCGCCGTCAACGACGCCCGCGCCGAAATTGAATCTAATCGCGATACTACATCGGAATCGCTTGGGCAAAATCTTGCCGATATATTCGAAGCCCAAATTCTTATACTTCAAGACCCGCGTCTTCTTCGCGAGACCGAAAATCTTATTCGCGATAAAACGCTCGCCGCCGAATCCGCCGTCGCTATTACGCACAACGCACAAATTGAAATATTCCGTAAATTAAATAACTCGTATATTGCGGAAAAAATTAACGATATTCGCGATATAGAAAAACGCGTTTTACGCCGCTTGCTCGGAACTCGCTCGGAATCTTTACGCAAATTAACCGAACCCGTCATACTACTGGCAAGCAACCTTACGCCCAGCGAAACGGCAAATCTTGACCGGAATTATATCAAAGCGATAGTTACGGAATCAGGCGGACTCGGGGGGCATACCGCTATTCTTGCAGCGGCGCTAGAAATCCCTTGCGTCGTCGGTTGCGGTAATTTTCTCGATAATGTTAAAAACGAAGATACCGTAATCGTCGACGCCATCAGCGGACTAATTATTCTCAATCCAGATGAAATCACAATACAAAAATACCAAAAAATAATTAAATCCGGCGCAACAAGAATCGAAAACTTAGACGAATGGCAAAATCTTGAAGCGATAACATTGGACGGTACAAAAATTGATATTTTTGCAAATATTGAATTTCCGCAAGAGACTTCCAACGCCCTCCAACGCGGCGCCGAAGGTATTGGATTATTCCGCACTGAATTTCTTTACTTGACGCAAGAATCCGACCCTACCGAAAACGAACATTTTGAATCTTATAAACGCGTCGCCGAAGCAATGCAAGGTAAGCCGGTTGTGATCCGCACATTCGATTTCGGCGACGACAAGGAATCAGATCGGCATAGCGGCAACGTCAATGAACGAAATCCGGCGCTCGGTTTGCGAGGCGTAAGATTAGCGCTTAAACGCTGGCAACTTTTTCGCACGCAAATTCGCGCTATCTTGCGGGCAAGTATTTACGGGAATATCCAAATAATGTTTCCGCTCGTGTCAACAGTTAAAGAATTTAGACAAGCAAGATATTCGGCAGTCAAAGAATTTATGGACGAATTGGAACACGATGAAATTCCATACAACAAAAAAATCAAAATCGGAATGATGGTTGAAGTGCCGGCTGCCGTCGTAATGTTAGATCATTTTGCCGAAATATCTGACTTTTTCAGTATTGGAACAAACGACTTGACGCAATACGTAATGGCAAGCGATAGAGGAAACAGAAACGTAAGTCATCTGTTCTCAAGCTCCGACCCTGCCGTCCTACGCATGATACATGCCGCCGTAAATATTGCAAACCAAACGCAAAAACCAATCTCATTATGCGGACAACTGGGAGGAGACCCAATGAAATTAGCAATATTATTGGGTATCGGACTAAAAAGTATAAGTTGCACGCCGTCCTCTATCCCAAGAATTAAACAAATTTGCAGAAGAATAAATATAGACGATTGCAAAAGAATAGCCGAAAAAGTTCTACAATTCTCAAACGCCGCAGACGTACAAGATTACACAATAAGAGAAATGATAAAACTAATACCAGACCTGATGGCAAAAGTTATCTAATGAAAAAATACAAAAAACAAAATTAGTTTTAAACCGCCCAATCACAGAAAAAAAAAACGCAACCGTTACAACAACGTTCATACAATTTGTCAAAATTGTCCCTAAAAAAATCCTTCTAATCTGACTAATCTGTGGACAAAAAAATCGATCCACAGATTACGCAGATTAAAAAGATTATTTTAAATTTGAAATCAAAATCTTTAATTCCGAATTCCGAATTCCGAATTAAAAAAAAGCCCGCCTACCTACGAGGTAAACGGGCCAAAGGGTAATTAGAATGTTCGTCAAGGTGCAAAATTATTCGCTTTGATATTCTCTAAAATTTCATTTGTCCAGGTAGGCGGCTAAAAAAATTAAACACCGTGCCGAAACGCCGCAAGAGAGTTTATGCTGCCAATAAATTTTTATAATTCATAACGTCTAAAATAAATATATTTTCGACATTATAAAATATTAAAATTTATTAGCGCCCAAAAATGTATTGCGACGTTTCGGCGAAACGCCGCCTACCTGCAAAATGAATTTTTATAACGTTCACAAATTTTATTTTGTCTTTTTGTTTTTCCTTCGTCTAATTGCCAGAGCGAGACCGCCGCAAGTTAGACAAATTAACAACGTCGCAGGTTCAGGCGTTGGATTAAATGAATGAGCGTACTGTTGGTCGCCGAAAGTAATTTCGCCAAAAGCGCCAAAGAAAAATGGATTATCCACGTCTTTGATACCATCTATATTAGAAATACCGTTGCTAGTAACGAATTCAAGAGTATTGGCTGCGTCTGTAAAAAGCCATCCCTGCTCAATAAGGTCGTCTAAAAGAATTGATCCATTAAAGCCTTCTAGTAGTTTAACAACAACGCCCGTATGTATTGTTCATATATGTATCTACAACGCCTTGTGCGCCGCGAAACGACGAGTATGTTGTTAGTTCATGACCGTTAAGAATTATACTTTTCTCACTTTAAAAATGCGTTTTTTTTAATTTTTTTGTATGTGGAAATTTTCGGCGAGTAGTGTGCGTAGTGACACCTTGTGTTTTTTTATGTTTTTGAAAAAATCTTTACATGCTTGCGTTAAATCTGCGAATTTTTCATAATACGTATTGTAGATTACGTTTTTTTTGAAAAATTTCCAAAGTCGCCCAATCAAGTTTAAGTTAGGCGAATAATACGGTAAAAAATCAAGTTTTATATTGCCCAATTCATTACAATACGCCAATAATTCCTTACTACAACAATAGCCGGCATTGTCCAAAATTACATGAATCATTTTAGCATTCGGATGACTTCTCGCCAACCTTTTTATAAACCGTTTCATCGACGCGGCGTTGATAGAACCCGTAAAATCTACCTTGACGTTAAACGTATCAATAGGGCATCTCTAAAAATTCATTTTTTGCAAAAATGTAGGCGATGTTTCGCCACTGCGTTTACTTTTTGGTCCGCAATGGAGTTTATGCTACCAATAAATTTTAATAATTCATAAAACCTAAAATATGTTTATTTTAGACGTGCGAAATATTAAAATTTATTGATGTCGTAAACCGTAATGCGGCCCAAAATTAAACACTGGGCGAAACGCCGCCTACCTGACAAATGAATTTTTAGAGATACCCTTTTAATTTTAGATTTTATTTATTTTGTAGCCAGTAGATTCCTATGATTGTTTTTGCGTCTTTTATTTCGCCTTTGGTTATCATTTTCATTGCTTCGTCTAAAGTTACTATCATTGTCTCAATTTTTTCACCGTCTTCTAGAGCGGTTGGTCCTGGAATTAGCCCTTTTGCATGGAATAGGTGCATTTCTTCGCGCATGAACCCTGGCGACGAGTAAAAGTTCATAACTTGCGTCAATGTTTCCGCCGTATATCCCGTTTCTTCCATCAACTCCCGTTTTGCGGTTACTATCGGCGATTCATTCGCCTCCATCGTCCCCGCCGGCAACTCCACTAACTCACAGTCAACCGCCACCCGATGCTGACGAATAAGAACAACACGATTGCCCGATAACTCCGGCAATATCACCACAGCGCCAGGATGCACCACAATATGACGCTCAAGCTGATTACCACTACGACCCGTAATAAATCGCTTGACTACCTTAAATACACGACTAGAAAAAATTATCTCACTCATAATATTTTTTTTAAATTCGGAATTCGGAATTCGGAATTAGGAATTGTTTTAAAAATAATCTTTCTAATCTTTGTAATCTGTGGATCGAATTTTTTTGTCCGCAGATTACACAGATTACAAGGATTATTTTAAATTTGAAATCAAAATCTTTAATTCCGAATTCCGAATTCCGAATTCCGAATTCCGAATTCCGAATTCCGAATTTACAATGCTTCTGGTTTTGCGGCGCTGTGTACTGCGGGCGTGTATGTTTTCGCTAGGCTTGTTTCATCGATGTTTAAAATTTTTCCAATTATGTTTTCTACCGTTTCAATTAATTTCATTGCGTCTAGTCCATATTCAGCCATCAAATACCGCCTACTTGCGCCATGAGCAAACGTATCATTCAACCCAAGCCTCATCAACGGTTTCCCACAACCGTGTTCCGCCATCTGCTCCGCCACTATCGTACCAAGACCGCCTATCACACTGTGATTCTCCAACGTAATAGCGCCATACTTGCTTTTAGCAATCTCCTTGATAATATCCGGATGATTAAACGGTTTCAAAGTTGAAATATGATAATGCGTAATTTTAATTTTTCCCCTGTCTTGCAACGCCGCAACCGCCCTCATACCTTCTTCTGTACAAATTCCACTTGTCAACAGAACCAGATCGCCGCCTTCCGATAACTTTCGCGGCACGTTAAAAATCATCGGCTCGTCCGCAACAAATAATCTCGGAATCTCACCCCGCAATTGCCTAATATAAACCGGTCCCGGTATCTTGTAAACAACATCCAAAACCGACTCTACCTCCGTCGCATCGCCCGTCTCTAGTATAGTCATATTCGGCAATGAACGCATTACCGAAATATCCTCTATCGCTTGATGCGTAGCGCCGCCCGGAGTCAATATACCAGGCAAAAAACCAAACATCTTAACAGGTAAATTAGGATACGCAACCGACATCGCAATCTGATCATAAGCACGCCGATAAATAAATACCGCAAACGTATGAACAAACGGCGTAAAACCCTTACGCGCCATACCACCCGCAAAAGCAAGCATATTCTGCTCCGCTATACCCATCGAAAGAAAACGATCCGGATATGTATCACGAAATAAATCCGCCTCGCAAGAACTAGTTAAATCCGCCGAAAGCACATAAACATCCGGCTTAAATTCCGACCAACTCACAAGATTACGCGCATGCACTTTTGATAGAATTTCCATCGTAATATATTCGTAAAATTATTTTTAAACTATTCGTACTTGAGTTTGCGTTTACCTTCGCCTGCCTAGCTTTCGGACGGCAGGCTTTGACGCTTTTAAATCGCTGAATTTCAAGTACGAGCAGTATATAATTGTTCAGTATCACATTAATATAACCGCTCACAATATTTTTTTAGCAAATTAAGTATCGGCGATTTTTGAGGGACAGGAGGGACAAGTGGGACAGGAAGGACAATTTTTGTAACAATAAATATTTGTCCCGCTAGGGACAACATGTTGGTAGAAAAAAATGATCCGAATTTTTAGCGTCCCGATAAGTACGCAATACAGGTTCAGATTGTATTGACATGTTGTCCCTAGCGGGACAAATATATTTTTGACCTTACTTTTCTACCAACATGTTGTCCCTAACGGGACAGATCGAACAAATATTTATTGTTACAATAAACCTAGCGCCTAATCTCTAAAATCTAGCGCTTTGTCCCGCAAAAATTAACGCAGTTGATTTATATCAATGCCGTCGATTTCAGGAACGGTTCCATTGACGTCTTCGTCTTCTGCATCTTCATCATATTCTTCGGCTGGTTGTTGATTTGTTCCGGTTTGTTGTGCTGGTGCGTTATTTGCGGCGCCGTTGTAAACGTATTCATAACTATTATCATCGTAAGTATAATCCGATGGACTTCGTCCTGCCGGCGCCGTTCCAACATACCATGCGTCTTCTTCTGTTCCATCAGCTTCGCCGCCTTCGGCGCCATTACTCACAAATGAAGTATCATTGAACTCGGCAGTCCACGAACTCGTATAATCAACGTCGTTATATGGCGAAACAGATAAGGTTGTAGTTCCGTCCGACCATTTTGTCGCGTATGGGATCAAAATTCCCATATCGCTGTAATAATATCCGCTCGAACTATACTCGCCCGTGCCAGGTTCGATCCAACGATAATCTGATATGCCCGCAATTGGTCCCTTTGTAACATAAATCTCAATTGGGCCGCTGTCCCAAGTTAAATAAGTTCCCTCGTTCACAACAGGCGGCTCCGGCGTATCCGGCGTATCTGGCGTGTCCGGCGTGTCATTTGCCGGCGGTTCGGGCGTGTTTGGCGTTTCATTGCAACAACCGCCAATTAAACATAAGCAACAACTTAAAAACGCTAACGCAAAAAGTTTTTTCATTCTCAATTACCTCCAATTTTTAATGAAAAGTTTTAAACGGATCGTACTTGAAATTTTGGTTACAACCGCTGGATTATCTAATAGATTTTACGCTTTTGTATTGCCGAAATTAAAGACGATATTGGATAAACAGTTGACAACACATCAACCGCAATTAAACAGAATATAGGAAAATTTATTAAACAAGTCAAATTAAATTTGGCAAAAACTCATGATAAATTAAAATAACCACGCAATTTATTATAATAATATCAATAAATATAATTATAACGTTTACAATGACAAAATTAAGAATCAAATTAAAAATATAACCTACGTCTTATTTTTTTTACAAGCGCTGTACATTGCTATTTGTTTATGTAGAATTGTTTCGCGATTGAATTGTAGGGAAAACAAAAAGACTGTTGCGATCTAAACTCGCTCGTTGGCGGTTGAGTACAACCGCATTGCAGGCGAGACGCCCGCGATCCTGAAATGCAGGCAAGACGCTTGCGATCTTTCTGACGATTTTTTTGTTAGGGCATCTCTAAAAATTCATTTGTCCAGGTAGGCGGCGTTTCGCCACGTGTTTAATTTTGGGCCGCATTACGGTTTACGACATCAATAAACTTTAATATTTCACACATCTAAAATAGGCATATTTTAGGCTTTATGAATTA
>JAISLW010000145.1 GCA_031277105.1 Planctomycetaceae bacterium
CGGTTTACAACGTCAATAAAACTTTAATATTTCTCACGTCTAAAATAGATTTATTTTAGGCTTTATGAATTATTAAAATTTATCGATAGCATAAACTCCATTGCGGCGTTTCGGCGAAACGCCGCCTATCTTTTTACAAAAAATGAATTTTTTAGAGATACTCATGAATTTTTAAATACGTCATTTATTAATAGCGTTAGTTTTTACCACAGCGCAAAAAAATTCAAAGAGGGGGAGAAAAAGAAATTCAAGATTCGGAATCATCTGCATCGCTTGGCGGATCTATTAGCAAAATATTTATTGGCGATTTTTGAGGAACAATAGGGACAAGAGAAATAATTCCCTAATCCCTATTTCCTACAAATTCTACTCCCCAAATTTTCGTGAACGGTTACGATTTCTTTGAATTTTCGGCTAGAATTTTTGTAACGAATTTTAATATTACGTCTGGTTTTCCGTCCGGCGTTACGTTTTTTGGCAACGGAATATATGCCTTGCGATCGTCTTTTGTTATCCTTAACTCAATTCTTATTTTTTGTAACTTGTCGCGTAATTCATCGATTAACTCTTGCGATACATATTCCAAAACGACATAACCTCCGTCGTTTATCAGTCCGCCTTGCAATCTTATAGTTCTAATTGAATAACTATGAGCAATTATTTTTATTCGCGTCTGCATCAATAACCGCTCGACCTCAACAGGAAATTCGCCGAACCTGTCTATCATTTCCTCCCTAATATCTCTGCAATCTTCCAATGTTGTAATTCTCGATAAACGCCTGTAAATGTCAATTTTGATTCTATGATCCGAGATATAAGACGACGGTATCAAAATGAGTCCTGGTAAATCTAACTCGACTTCAATCGACGTTTTTGGCGGTAATTGTTTTATTGACCTTACCGCCGTTTCCAGCATTTGGCAATACATTTCATAACCTACCGCCGCAATATGACCGCTCTGCTGCACGCCCAAAATATTACCGGCGCCGCGGATTTCCAAATCGCGCATCGCAATATGAAACCCGCTGCCCAACTTCGCATACTCCTTGATCGCATTAAGCCGCCGCGACGCCTGCGAAGTCAACGATTGAACTTTTGCCAGAACCAAATAACAATACGCCTGATACTTGAAACGCCCGACTCTGCCGCGTAATTGATGCAAGTCCGCAAGACCATAATGATCAGCCTCGTCAATAAATATCGTGTTCGCATTCGGAATATCAAGCCCGCTTTCGATTATCGTCGTACTAACAAGCATGTCAAATTCATGATTGATAAACCGGTGCATCACGTCTTCCAAATCGTCCGTACTCATTCCCGCATGACCTATCCCAATACGGACTTCCGGCGTAATACGACGCAACCGTTTCGCCAAATCCTTCAAATCCGCAATACGATTATGCACAAAAAAAATCTGCCCTCCGCGATTTAACTCCCGCAAAATTGCCATACGAATAATATCATCGTCAAAACGGATTACATGCGTTTCCACCGGCAACCGATCCTCCGGCGGCGTTTCCAAATTAGAAATCTCACGTATCCCCAGCAATGAAAAATGCAACGTTCTAGGTATAGGCGTCGCCGTCATTGTAAGAACATCCACCGATTCGCGAAATTGTTTCAAACGCTCTTTATGATTTACCCCAAAACGTTGTTCCTCGTCAATAATTACCAGACCGAGATTATGAAACGATATTTCATTCGACAAAACGCGATGCGTGCCAATCACAATATCAACGCCGCCCGTAGCAATACCGTCGATTATCTTACTCTGTTCCGCCCGCGATTGAAAACGCGACAACGCTTTTATTGTTACGGGAAATTCAGACATTCGCTCGCTAAAAGTATTCGCATGTTGCTCCGCCAAAATCGTCGTCGGAACAAGCGCCGCAACTTGATAGCCCGCATCGACCGCCTTAAAAGCCGCACGTATCGCAACTTCCGTCTTGCCAAATCCAACGTCGCCGCAAAGCAATCTGTCCATCGGACGCGAAAGTTGCATATCGTTTTTTACCGCGTCTATCGCTAATAATTGATCCGGCGTCTCCTTAAACGGAAACGACGATTCCAAAATATTCTGCCAATCTGAATCCGGCGGAAACGAAATCCCAACCGCCGCATTGCGTCGCGCTTGAAGTTCTATCATATCACTCGCAAAATCAAACACCGCATCCTGTGCGGAATTTTTTTGCCGCCCCCAAGTAGCGCCGCCCAACACCGAAAGCCGCGGCGCCGCACGCATACCGCCAATATATTTTTGCACCATACTTATTTTAGAAATCGGCACCAACAACGCCTGATTACCGGCAAATTCCAGACGCAAATGCTCCTCCGCCTGCTGCTGACGCGTCAATATCTCAACGCCGCGAAAACGCGCTATGCCATGCGAAACATGCACAACATAATCGCCAGGCTTAAGATCAAGAAAAGAATCCAATACGCGACTAAGATGACGCTGTTTAGGACGACGAATATCGTTGCGCAAAAATAATTCATTTGACGAAAGAATAAAAAATACATTCGCCTCCGCCGCATCAGAAAACAAACCGGCGCCGTCAAACGCAACTACATCAGATCGATCAACGTCCGATTCAACTTCAGACTTCTTTGATTTCAACGCCTTCAACTTACCCGACAACGGCGACTTCACAAACGACTGACCGGCTGAATCTTTTTTGCCCGCAAGATCAAGATTATGAATTTTCGTTACGATATTTTTTGGCAAAATTAATTGTATTTCAAATCCTGCCGTAATTTGCCCAATAATATAATGCAAACGCCCCAACTTCGCCGGACTCAAATCGGCAAAAACTTCCGTAAGACGCTCTGATTCCGCAGACGTATGACAGAAAATATAAATTTGTCCGTACTCGGTTCTGTTAAGTTCCGCCCGCACCGTTTCAAGTCCGCCGCAAAACCGCTCAATCGACATTACGGGCAAACAAATATTATTTTTTTCACCGCCGCCTTCGGACGAAGCAGAAATCGTAACGTATGGATGATTTAATATCCGTTTCAATAAATCAGACAACGGCGGTAAAATTGTCTGATTTTCCGCTCGTTCAAAATAGATTTCACCTTGCGATTTCAATTCGTTAAACTCGCAAAGCACAACCGGCAACTTGTCCGGAAAATAATCCAGCAATATCGCATCCGTCGATTCAAAAGGCGCAAGCCACGTAAAATCAATTTTAGATATAGAATTAAGCGAGCGTTGCGTCGTTATGTCAAATTGACGAATTGATTCTATTTCATCGCCAAAAAATTCAACACGAATAGGCTTCTCCCAATCCGGCGCAAAAATATCAATTATATAACCGCGTATCGCAAACTCGCCTGATAACTCTACCGCAGACGTCGAATGATAACCGGCGCTAATTAACTTCTTACGCAATTGCCCCATCTCTATCTGACTGCCGACAGAAAGCGAAAGCGTATGAGAATTGAGCGATTTAACAGAAGGCACGGGTTGCATCAAGGCGGCAATTGTTGTAACGATAATATAACTACGCTGATCCGGCAACGTTTTAATTATACGAATGCGCTCGCCAAAAATATCGTCCGTATGCAAGTGATAACTAAATTCATCTTCCAACGAATCATATTCAACCGTCGAATCGTCGCTAACGCCAAGATTTTTTTGATCGTCGCGATTATTCGTTACGTTAAATGATTGAGATTGAGAAGCGGGAATTATTGCGGGTAATTCGCGAAGCTGCGGGAAACGAATAATCTTGATTGAATTGTTTGTAAATTGCTCAAGATCGTAAATAACGCGATCAAGTTCGTCTTGATTAGAAACAATAACAAGTAATGAATCATTACCGGATTGTGCAAGAGCGGCAATTGCAAGAGAACGCGATGAACCAATAGCGCCGTCAATCGAAATCGCATTGCCCGCCCGTAACAACTTGGCAATATTATGAAATTTAATGTTTGCCGAAAGTAATTCTGAAAAATTCGGATAAGATTCGCACATTGCGCTTTAAATATAATAAACGGTTCGTACTTTATTGCGTTTACCTTCGCCTGCCTAACTATCGGACGACAAACTTTGACGCTTTTAAACTGTTCGCACTTGAGTTTTCGTTTACCGTCGCCTGCCTAGTTTTCGGACGGCAGGCTTTGACGCTTTTAAATCGATGAAATTCAAGTACGATCTGTATAGTTCAAGCACGACCAGTATAATCTTTTGACAAACTCGTTAAACGTATCGCTCTTGACCGCAATTCGGGCAATCTCTTTCATACGTTGAACGTCTTTAACTGCATAAAGCAACCTGTGAGCGATCTCTGAAACCTCGCCAAACTTCATATCCAAAATAGATATAATTATCATTATCTGACCTTCGGCATAACCGATTTTATAACCTTCGGCATAACCGATTTCATAACCTTTGGCATAACCGGCGTTGAAATTTTGTTGTGCTACCGGCGATAACATATAATCTCCCATTTATGATAATTTCGTTATTAGGTTGTTATTTTGTTGTTGATTTTAATTTTTTACAAAACTCCTCAAACGTATCGCATTTAGCGGCTGTTCTAGCGAGTTCTTTCATACTATTAACGTCTTTAATTTCACTAAGCAAATCGCGAACCGTCTCCGAAACCTCGCCAAACTTCATATCCAAAATAGATATAATAATCTCTACATGACCGATAATTACGCCTTTATCTATACCTATATTTATTCCTTCTTCTATACCTATTTTTATTCCTTTATCTATACCGATTGCTTCACCTATTTCTAGGTTACGCTGTGCTATTGGCGATAGCATGATATTTTCTCCTTTAAAAGTTTTTTTAATTTGTTGGTCAATTTGTTCGGCGATTGATTTATCCCAAGTGGGATGGTTCTCTTGTGAGATTGCCAAAGCGACGGCTTGTTTTTTGCGGTCTTTTTGTTCTTTATTTACCATTTATTTTTTGTTGTTTTTATTTTCTTTTGTTTCGGTTTGTTGTGGGATAATTTTTTCATTTTTTTGTCCTTTTTTTAGCAGAAATCCTTCAAAGAAAAATCCGTTTTCGATGCTTTCGCCGTAAAGCGCCGCGGGTCCGAAGGCGTGTCGTACTTTATCGAATTCGGGTAATTTATTCCAATTGAATTCTTGTTCGCGTACAGTTCCGTCTTCGTTGTCGGGCGTTAATATTGCGTTTATTAGTCTTCCCAAGATTGATTTTGATTGTGGCATTTTGCCTTGTCGGATCATTTCGTAGGTAGGTTCTAATGATTCGTCTGATTTTGTGAAGAACTGTGCGAAGTGCGGCGTTTTATCTACGCCTAGCGATTTTAATACTGTTTCTGTTGCTTTGTAATCGACGTGTTCGGCAATCGTGCCGTCCTTCGCATCTAGTCTGTCAATAACTTTTTTCAAATAATCTACATTCGTACTCGCAATTAAATATTTTGGCGTTACTGTAATTCCGCCTTCTGGAAATATTGGTTGATTTTCATCTTTGCCGCCTCTTGTATCGGTATTATCTGGATCGTCGTTCAAGCCTGGAATCCCTGAAACTGTTGGAAGTTCTACCGTTTCTACTGGCGCGCGATGCCAAATTATGTAACCTTTATGTTCCGTCCGCATCATATCGGGATCGTTGTTGAAAATTTTATCTACCGCTTTCTTTATTTTTTCTGAAGGTTCAAGTTCGTCCGTTTTTTTATTTTTATCCGCTTCTTTTATTTCAACTCCGATCACAATACTTTCGCTGTCCGGTGAAATCGGCTTGCTATAATTTGACGTAGTAAATGCGCGTCCGCCAAGATTCATAATAAATTCCTCGCGTACATCAACTTTCGGTCCTCGCGGGTCGTCACGTAAGCCTTTGATAATATCTTCAAAAACGCCCGCTTCGCCTTGCGCTACTATTTCGTCAAATAACGTTCCCAAATTGTCAAATATCGTCAACGGATCAACCAACAAAACAGAGCATCGCGCCACGTCAATTGAAATCCACGACGGCGGCGTAAAATTAACGCCGTTAGGAACATTGAGCATCTTCATCGCCAACTTGTACGGCTTGACCGTATGCACAAAAACGCGATAAGAAACTTCGCAGTCCAACGGCTTCATCGTAACCGTCCCGCCAACGCCGCGTACAGAATCAAACCCCTGCTCTTTCAACGACGCAAATATTGACTTCTTACCTTTACGTTTGTCGGTATCAGAGCGGCGCAACAAAACCCGCATCGACTCGCCATAATTCAACGGCTCAATATACCAATGAATCAACGGAAACGAATCCTCTTTGACGCCCGAAAGGCAACGGCTAATTACGCCTTGATATTCCTTGACGTCCGCAAGAGAATTTTTAACCGCATGACCTTCAGAAATACGGTCGGCAAAAAGATAAATCAAATGAAGTTGATTAGAAATTACCAAATAATCGCCTTTCAAAAGATAATAAGCGTTCTGTTGTTCGGGGTCGGGATTGTTTGTTTTTGCCGCAACAGGTTTATTTTCATTATTATCGTTTTTAATATTTTTTTCTGTTTCTCTTGTGTTTCGGGATCGTGTTGTTGTTCTTTGTCTTGATGTTTGTCGGTTTGTCGTTGTTGTTTTGTTGTCAATATCGTCGTTATTTTTTTTGTTATTTTTATCAATATCTCCTTTTTCGTTTTTGTTTGCTTCTTGGATCAAGTTTGGGAATGTAAAAACGATAATTTCGTCGCCTTTATATTTATCAACTGACCTTTTTACTCCGATTGCGAGAAATTTTTTCGTCAATCTGTCAATATAATCCGCAACTTGTTTACGTCTATCCGCCGTATCCATTGTAAAAACGTAACCCGGAATCTTTTCAGGAATCGCAACCATTCCAAATGCGACCTCGCCGCTCGGCAATTCCTCAATTCCATCTAACGTCAAACCGATACGACTCGCCATTCGTTTTTCGAGTTGTTTATTGAAATCTTCAAGAAAAGGTTTCATTATCGGGTCTTGCATGAGCAATCCGATTTGCGTTTTTTTCCATTGCTCGCCTAGTAATTTCAAATCTTGTATCGCAACAAAACCTTTCACCGTATCGGGGAACAACTTGTCAGCCGGAACCGGCAAATCGTCGCCGTCTTCGGGAATCGCTGAAAATTGTTTCACTTGTGCGAATAGTTGCGGTAAAAACGCATCGCCGCAAACGCAATACATTGTCAACGCCGCACAAAAAACAGACAGAAAAAAAACCGGTAATTTACGACCGGTTACAATAATTTTATTTAAGTTCATTAACACTTGATATCTCCGATATTTTTTTGATTAAATTGACTGACCAAATTTTCTTGCTCAATCTAAACGAATCGTACTTTACGAATCGTACTTGAATTTTAGCGATATAAAAGCGTAAAATTTTACCGCCCGATAGCTAAGTCCTAATAGCTAGACAGACGACGGTAAACGCAAATTAAATCGCAAACAATTTTAAACTGATTGAATTACTCTTTGTAACCGTTCACGGAAATTTAAACGATAGGTTTAAATGATAGGTTTTAGTGGATAGGGTGTATGGGTTGGTTAGGGAGTAGTTTTTTAGAAAACTAGAGAACAGATTTCTTGTTACAAAAAATTGTCCCACTTGTCCCACAAGTCCCACGGTCCCTCAAAAATTGCCAAAACGTAATTTAATAAACAAATTTCTGTGAACGTTTACAAATAAACTAAACTAACTTCCAAATAAATTTTATGGCGACTCTAAAAGTTCATTACAAAAAAAACTTTTACGCAAAACATAATCATCACAAAAAAACATAACCCAATCAACAATCACGCACGCAACAATTACGCATAAAATAATCGCCATAAAAAAACAACTCAAAATCACGCAAACATTATAATAAATGAAATCATTACAATCCATAGGGGGGAAATATTAAACTATTCGCAACCGTTCACTCGCAACCGTTCACGAAAATTTAAGCGATAGATTTTAGCGGTTAGGAAGTATTTTTTAAATTTGGAATTTGGAATTACAGTAAAGATTTTTTGTAACAAAAAATCGTCAGAAGGATCGCAGGCGTCCCGTCTGCATGCGGTTATACTCAACCGCTAATGATGGCGGTTTTGCTCTCTACCGTTTTATCGGTTGCCGTTGGTATTGCAATTGAGACGGTTGCGTTTCTTCTTTATGCTTTTTTTTGTTACGATAAATCATCTTGTTTTGCTCGTAGTTTGAATATTTGTAGTTGTCGTTCTTGGCATTGTTCGATTATGTCTTGTATTAGTCCTGTTGGCGTATCGCCGTCCGCTCGGATAATAACAGTAACGTCCGACGGTTTAATTTCAAGTTGTTTGATTAAATAGCTGTATCGTTCTATTGCTTTTTTAAATCCGTTTATATCGTATTCTTTGCCTTGAAATTCGATAGTTCCGTTAGGATAAATATTCAGCGTTACCGGTTCAGCCGGAGGCGTATCTGGCGGTTTGGCAATTTCGCTAACAGGTAAATTTATACGTTGATTCTGATCCGCTTGCGAAAAATTGACAAGTATCGAAAAAAATGAAATTAACAAAAAAACAACGTCTATCATCGGAGTCATATCAGGCTCCATCGGTTTAGATTTCGTAGATTTAAATTGCATGATAATAATTTTTTTAAAACTTCGGAATTTGGAATTTGGAATTAAAGATTTTGATTTTAAATTTAAAATAATCTTTCTAATCTGCGGATCGTTTTAAAAAGCGATCCATAGATTACGCAGATTATTTTATAACTAATTCCGAATTTCCCCTTAACTTTTCCCGCCTAATTTTCCCATAATTTTTTCTGTTTGTATTCCCATGTCAAAAACTAATCTTGCTAATTTGTTTCTTAAAACTTCGTAGATAATCAGAGCCGGAATAGCGATACTTAATCCGATTGCCGTTGTCAGCAGCGCCATTGAGATGCCGCCTGCTAATTCGCTTGCGTTTGGTACAATTCCGGCTTGTGAAATTACGCTGAAAGTTTTTATCATTCCAAAAACGGTTCCCAGTAGTCCGATCATCGGACTAACGCTTGCAATCAACGCCAACAAATTAAGTCGGTGTTCAAAAATCATTATTTCTTCATCAGCGATTTCGTTCATTGATTTTTCGGCGGCGGCGTAACCGCTTGACATTTTTGCAAGTCCTGCCGCAAAAATTTTACCTTGCGCCGATTCGTCGTCTTTGACAAGATTATACGCTTCTTGATAATCTTTCTTTTCCAACAGCGCCGTAAATTTTGCTATTAACTCTGACGGCATTATATTCTCGCGGCGTATTGCAAGCCAGTTTGTTATCGCAAGCGTAAGAAAAACAACGGAGTCAATTATAAAAACAGGCGTAAATAAAGGACCTATCGATTTGATACTCCAGAACAAATATGATTCGTTTTCTTGTTGTGATTCTTGCGGCGGCGCTTCGGGGTTGTTTTGGGCAAAAAGCAATAAGTTATCGCCAAAATTGTCCGCATGGACGGCGTTATTACAAAAAAGAAAATTAAACAATATTGACAAAAACAGCAGAACGCAAACTATGCGAAATTTACGTACAATATTTAGAATTTCGCCAAACCCAATACGTCCAATTCGGCTGTCTGATAAATCAGCCGCCGTCGTCTGTAGTCGAAATTTAAAGTTTGAACTACTGTTTAAGTTTGAACAGTTATTTAAATTTGGGTTACTGTTTAAATTTGATCTGTTATTTAAATTTGAGTTACTGTTTAAAATAGACTGTTTCATTATTGTCATCCAAAATTTCATCAAAAAAATTATTGTCAAAAATTAGCGTAAATTGTCAACCGTGCAAGATAAAAAATTTTTACATTCCGGGCAATATTGGCGACGTATCGCGAACTATTGCCGAAACGTTCCATAGCCATCCGATATTGGTAATACCGCGAAGAAGTAAAACGATAAAAGAAAATATCAAAAAATGAAGCGCCGAATTGCCAAAAGTTATGTCAAGAACCGCATGAGCAAGAAGCGCCGCAAATACCCCAAACGCAAAAAAATAAACCCACACAAAAATATAATCAGCACGCATATACCACACAAAAATCTCAAACGAAATCCAAATCGCCGCATAAATAACCGCGCACGTTCCGGTCGTCTTGTATAAATCAGAACCCGTCAACATAAACAACTCTTCCTTGTCCCGCAGCAATTGATACCCGAAAAGAGAAATCGGAAACGCAATCGCACAAAGACCAATTACGCCGATTATATTCAAAATCAAACCGCGAGGAACGATAAAACCAATAAGAAACGCAAACAAAAAAACTCCCAACGTTATCAAAAAATATCTCTTTGCTTCTTTGACGTCGAACCCTAAATCGAGTCTGCTGATAGGTTTTAAAACTGGACGTCCTGTGCCGCTTTTACCTGTGTTGTTTTTTTCGGCGGTGTTCTTTCCGGTTTCGATTTCGTCGTCGCCGTGAATTTTAATTGACGCTTTGGGAATACTAATAATCGTTTTGCAATTCGGACAAGGTCCATTCATGCCGGCAAATTTATCGCTGACTTTGAACCGTTTCATGCATCCCGGACAAATTACATTTATTGGCATTGGGGCTAAAAGTAAAAAATTGTTGCGAACTAAATAAGGTAACCGTTCACGTAAATTTAAGCAAAATATTTTAGGGAATAGTGTGTAGTGTGTATTGTGTATTGTGTAGTGGGACAATTTTTGTAACAATAAATATTTGTCCCGCTAGGGACAAGATGTTGGTAGAAAAAAATGATACGCATTTTTAGCGTCCCGTTAAGGACGCAATGAGGGTTAAGGTTGTATTTACATGTTGTTCCTAGTGGAACAAATATATTTTTGACCTTACTTTTCTACCAACATGTTGTCCCTAACGGGACAGATCGGACAAATATTTATTGTTACAATAAATCTATCATCTACACCCTATCGCTTAAAACTTTACGTTTCTAAAATTTCGTGAATGGTTAATAAATAAGAAACAAAAAAAGCGCTACAAAAAAAACTTACAATCGCAGCAAATTATGCAAACGCAAAGAAATCAAACCGCAACATTTTATCAGACGCAAAAAACAGATCAACCCACAATAAAGGTATCTCTAAAAATCCATTTTTTTGCAAAAAGGTAGGCGGTGTTTCGCCGAAACGCCGCAATGGAGTTTATACTACCAATAAATTTCAATAATTCATAATGCCTAAAATATGTTTATTTTAGATGTGCGAAATATTAAAATTTATTGATGTCGTAAACCGTAATGCGGCGTTTCGGCACAGTGTTTAATTTTTTTAGCCGCCTACCTAGACAAATGAATTTTTAGAGATGCCCTTTAATCTGCGTAATCTGTGGACAAAAAGAACGATCCCCAGATTACGCAGATTAGAAAGATTTTTTTAGGGACAAATGGAACAGATTGAAGGATCGCGGGCGTCTCGCCTGCATGTGGTTGTACTCAACCGCTAATGAGAGAGGTTTATATCTCAACCGCCTTTTTGTTTGCCTTGCGGCAAAGTGCAGGCGGGACGCCCGCGATCCGTTGGTCTCGCCTGCATTTCAGGATCGCAAACATTTCGCCTGGGTTCATTCAGATTCGCAAGCGGAACGCCTGCATCCCAGGATCACGGGCGTCTCGCCTGCAAGCGGTTGTACTCAACCGCAGTTGAGCGAGGTTGACATCTCAACCGCCTTTTTGTTTGCCTTGCGGCAAATTGCAGGCGGGATGCCTGTGATCCTTCTGACGATTTTTGTTACAAAAAATTGTTATCTAGTTTTCTAAAAACTACTCCTTATCCTCATCCTCTACTCACTACACCCTAAATCTTTTGCTTAAAATTCCGTGAACAGTTACAAAGTGTCAAAGCCTACCGACTGAAATCTAGGCAGGCGAATGTAAACGTAAATTAAAGTACGAACAGTTTAAAAACTCTTTTTTAATTTTATGATTAAGTTATAATATTGTTTTGTAGCGTCCCTCCGGTATTATTATAGTAAATTTTTTTGGAGTAAAAATGTATTTATATGAATGAAACTGTGATCTATGATAAAATTGATGAAGATTATTTTTTCAAACGTCAAATTCCATGTCATCTTCAAGCAGTGTATGCTGTAAGTCGTAGACTTATAGCAATAATGTTTAATTTAGACATAAATGAATTATCATATGATCATAATCTATATGAATTATTAAAAAAATACGAACCAGTTTGGGACAAATATAATTTTTTTACAATGTTATCTAGTGTACTTGATGTTGATATTACAACTCAACAAATAGATATGATCTCATTCTTTGATATATTAGAATCTCGTAAATCATTGACAATCGGACAATGGATAGATAAATTAATTTACTTGCTAC
>JAISLW010000191.1 GCA_031277105.1 Planctomycetaceae bacterium
AGTAGAACGATGAAATTGACAAATTTGACGACAAAGTTGTTTATTGCCGAAGTCGATATGAATATTGACTTTACAACTAATGTTAAAATAGGCAAACAGGGGGGGGGGGCGAATATGTAAGCTCGGAAATTTCAACGAAAATCCGAATTTTCGTTACAATAATTCTCTGGGGATTCTTCCCAAACCTAACTCTGTTGGTTTATTTTTTGGTTTTACGCTTGTTGAACTTTTGGTAGTAATAGCGATCATTGGAATGTTAATCGCATTGCTTTTACCTGCTGTTCAAGCGGCGCGTGCTGCGGCGGCACGAATGAAATGTTCAAGCAATATGAAGCAATTCGCTCTTGGTTGTCATTTGTATCATGACGTCAATGGCATATTGCCTCCTTGTGCCGGTAGTATCAATCGGCTTGAACCTGACGCAAGTAACCCGTTTAACATGGGAACACATGATTTCAGCGCTCATTGCAGAATACTACCTTTTATTGAGCAAGTTGCACGATATGAAGCGTTGTCTTCTCTTGGTCCATCTGATCCGTTTATTGTCAGTTATGATATGTCAATGGATTTTGTTGAGTATATTGATACTCCGCTTTTGCGAGAGCCGATCAGTACGTTTCTTTGTCCGTCCGATCCCGAAGCAAGACGACTCGGATGGGGAAGCGCCCGAACCAATATAGCGCTCTGTTATGGAGATACGCGCGGCGTCGGTTACGACGTACAACGCGTGCTATTTAACGCAACGGATCAATATTTGAGTGGTCCGTACAACGTCTGGGGACCTTATCCTGGAACGACGCCGGCTATTTGGTCGCTTGAAAATATTGACGACGGCGCAAGTAATACTTGCTTGTGTAGTGAAATTGTAAGTACGCCGTCGCAAGGCGGAGGCAGCGTTAAAGGCGGCGTGCAAAACATGGCTTATATGCCGCCGATAAATTGTCTCAACGGCGCTAGAAATCCAACTAATAGGCAACAATTGCTTAACCCGCATCAGTACATGTGGCGTGGGTCGCGATGGTTTAGCGCTTATTGTACGATTTCGGGTTTTACTACTATTCTTCCGCCTAATGCGCCTGCATGTTCAGACAGTTACAATCACATATTGCATGGTCTTTATCCGCCGCAAAGTTATCATCCTAGCGGCGTGAATTGTGGTATTGCTGATGCTAGCGTGAAATTTATTTCGGATTCAATTGATACAAACGGGTCGTCGAGTGATTTTGCTAATCCGCGAGGTATGAGTGAATATGGAGTTTGGGGCGCTTTTGGTTCTGCTAACGGCGGCGAGCCGGTACAACCTTAATCAAAAAAAGAAAGGAGAATTAAAATGAAATGTAGATATTTTTTGTTAGTAGGATTTGTTTTTGCGTCTGTAATATTTTGCGGGTGCGGGGACAAATCGCGTCCGGCAGATTTACCGAAATTGTATCCGGTTAAAATCAAAGCGACTCAAGAAGGATCGCCGCTTGTTGGCGCTAGTATTGAGATTCATTGTATGGATGTTTCAGCCAAGTACAAAATTGCCGGTGGGATTTCAGACGAATCGGGGACGGTTGATTTGAGAACTTACGGATATGACGGAGCGCCGTTGGGCAAGTACAAAGTTATTGCGACAAAAATTGTTCTTGGCGAGTTACCGCCAGGTACGAAATTGTCAAGGTTCAATCAGCCGGACAAATACAATTTAGTTGATAAAAAATTCTCAACTGAAAAGTCAAGCGATCAAGAACTTGAAATTACGTCTGGCAAGAATGAATTTAGTATAGATTTCGGCGCTCCGGTACGTTATGTTTTTGCAACAGGAGTTAAACCGCCAGGCAAATTGCCAAATCAGTGAATCTAAACTGTTCGTACTTGAATTTGTGTTTAACGCCGTCTGCTTATCTATCGGACGGCAGGCTTTCAAGTACGAGCAGTGATCAGTGGATCGTTTTTAAAGCGATTCACTGACCAAAGGATCGCGGGCGTCTCGCCTGCGAACCTGAAGAAACACCAGGCGAAATGTTTGCGATCCTGAAATACAGGCGAGACCAACGGATCGCGGGCGTCTCGCCTGCACTTTGCCGCAAGGCAAACAAAAAGGCGCTTGAGAGCAAAACCTCGCTCATTAGCGGTTGAGTACAACCGCATGCAGGCGAGACGCCCGCGATCCTAAAATGCAGGCGTTCCGCCTGCGAACCTGAATAAACACCAGACAAAATGTTTGCGATCCTGAAGCGCCTGCGATCCTAAAATGCAGACGAGACCAACGGATCGCAGGCGTCTCGCCTGCACTTTGCCGCAAGGCAAACAAAAAGGCGGTTACAATCTAAACCTCGCTCATTTGCGGTTGAGTACAACCGCATGCAGGCGAGACGCCCGCGATCCTGCGGCTAGTGCGATCCTTTAGCGCCTGCATTCCTTTTTTTTGCAGGCGGGACGCCTGCGATCCTAATATGCAGACGAGACCAACGGATCGCGGGCGTCCCGCCTGCACTTTGCCGAAAGGCAAACAAAAAAGATACAAGCATAAAATAGAAATTCGTTGTAATCGCCCGATTATCACCGTAAATAAACGGGCAATTACATTGTAAATTAACAACGTTTCACTTTTGGAAACATTGCGATTTTACTTTTCTTTTACTTTCTTTTACTTTTACGCAACCGTTCACGGAAAATTGTTTATTAAATTACGTCTTGTAATTTTCGAGTGACAAGTAAGACTTGAGCGACAAATGAGACAACTTTTTTTATAACAAAAAACTTTTTCTCTAAATCACAAATGCTAATTTTAAAAATTATCGCCTAACATCTACACCCCATTCCCTAAAACCTGCCGCTTGAATTTTCATAAACAGTTACACTTTTACCTTACCTATTTACCTTACCCAATTGAGCGACGAGCGTCCAGTTGGCGTAGCGGTTCTGCCGTAAGCATTAGCGGCATTGGCAGGCGATGTTCGCACGACCGAATTACTTGACCTGCCGACTTGGGACGAAGCCGCCCGCGATGAAGCAGCCTGCGACGAAGTCGATGCGTTTGCGGAAGCTGTTCTTCCTGAACTTGCGCTATTTTTTCGTTGCGGACTGTAAGTTGCGGCGCTTTGACTGCCGCCGCCTTGTCCCGAACATATTTTAACGCAATCCGCCTGACTCCTCCCAACACAACAAGCCGCTTGCTTGCCGCCGCTAGACGAACAACACGAAGCGCCGCCGGATTTAGACGAGGTCTTGCTCGCCGAACTCGATACGTTACTCGTACCGTAATTTGAACTGACCGTAGAAATAGCCATATACTATTCTCCTTTAAATTGTTAATAGTTTTAAAATAAATTTGATAAAAAAAAACGACTTTTACGACGCTATTGCGCCGCTCGTTTCCATCAATTTAATAAAACAAGCAAAAGGAGATGCAATCGTAACGGAAGTCGCGAAACAGGAGTCTCAAAAAAATTATTGCAGGAAATAATAACGGAGTTGTCGATTGTTTGTAACAACGCCGAAGGCAATACGTACAAATCGACTTTCCATTCATTTAATACTTTTTGCAAAGAAAACGAAGGCTTCACAAAATAACGCGAAATTGAAGAAATCGATCTTAAACAACACGGACAAGATTCCGGTTCATGCCGTTTACGCTCGTTTGATTTTTCGTAACAAAAATTATCAGCCGCATCCAAACTATGACAACTATGACAAGCCGAATTTAAATGACAACCTTTTTTTGTTACAATAATTTCATCCGCCAAACATTCGTCAGCCGAACATGAAGAACAACAGTTAATTTTACCGTCAATTAAATCCTCCGATAAAATCGAAACCGCAGACAAACCGGCGCTGTCACAACAATCACAATTTACACAATTACAAGTCCCAATCGACGGCACAAGTATATTGAATAAAATTGCAATTATTGCTATCGTGCGAAAAAAAATGTTAATAATTTTTTTATACCGGCGACTCATAATTTGACAAAATTTAACAAAAAACATAATTAAGTATCAACCAATTAAATTTAATGTAACCATTCACGTAAAGCGTTAATCGAAAATGCGACGATCATGTTAAAAGAAAATTTACGTTAATTTGCATTATGACGATTATAACGGCTATGACGATTCAATTAAAAATAAATTGAATTTTAGAGACGTTCCAATAAAAATTTTGAGCCGTCTATATATATTTGATGATTATATTGGAGGAGTCCCACTTGAACAAATTGCATTCTGGTTTATATTTATCAACCTTTGCTTGTCCGGCGGCATTGGCTGATAAGCAGAAATAAAATCGTAACTAAAATTTCAACGGTGTTTTGACGTAAAATTTAGATTGCAAATTAGGCATGACAAATACAATAACCAAAATTTAAAATGAAAATAGTTTAATTTAATTTAACTTAAACTGTTCACATTTGAATTTGCATTTACCGCCGCTTGACTATCTATCGAATGCAGGCTTTTACGCTTTTACATCGCTGAATTTCAAGTACGATACATAGACGTTGTGAAGTAATGAATTTAACAGTAACAAAAAACATAATGCCGAACAAACGAGTTTTTTTAAACTCCATTATGTATTAAAAATTGCACGAGCAATTTAACAATCAAAATTTTAACCAATAAAATTGAAAGGAGAATTTAGTGGTAAAACTTACACTCAGAGACAAAGAAACAGTCCAAGACGCAGTACGCCGTTTCAGAAAACTTGTAGAACGAAGCGGACTAAAAAAAGAAATGAGACGAAGAGAATATTTTGAAAAACCAAGCGAAATAAAACGCCGAGCAAGATTACGCGCTATACGCCGAAATTTAATCCTAATAAAAATCGCACAAAACCCAAGATTGGCAACAATGTAAAATAAGAGACCTTCTAAACTGTTCGCACTTGAGTTTTCGTTTACCTTCGCCTGCCTAGATTTCGGACGGCAGGCTTTGACGCTTTTAAATCAATGAAATTCAAGTACGAGCCGTATAAAAACCACAAATTTATTTTTATTAACTATATAGGACACAGAGAACATAGAGGAATTTTTTAATTGGAATCAAAACGTTATTTAATATTGGGCATCTCTAAAAATTCATTTGTCAGGTAGGCGGCGTTTCGCCGAAACGCCGCATTAGATTTTATGTTGCTAATAAATTTTATTATTTCACAACGTATAAAATACATCTATTTTACACGTTATGAATTATTAAAATTTAATAATTGTTTCACACGTATTGCGGCGTTTCGGCGAAACACCGCCTACCTTTTTAAATCGCTGAAATTCAAGTACGAGCCGTATAAAAACCACAAATTTATTTTTATTAACTATAGAGGACACAGAGAACATAGAGGAATTTTTTAATTGGAATCAAAACGTTATTTAATATTATAATTGACTTTTTGATTTAAAATATTTTAAAAAATTATTTTCTCTGTGTTTTCGGCGTTTAAATAAAAAACTTGTTTTTAAAAGTTCCCATAAGAACATTTAAACCGTTCACGGCGATCTGTTAGCAAAATACGTATTGACAAATTTTTTGAGGGAGAAGTGGAACGGATTTTTTGTAACAAAAAATCTGTTCTATAGTTTTCTAAAAAACTACTCCCTATCCCTACTCGCTAAAACCTATCGTTTAACTTTCCGTGAACGGTTACAAATAATCCTTAAACTTGACGTTTTCGTTAAAATCAGATAAATCCAATGCAATCACCTAAACTCCCGTATGTTTTTATTGGCGTTCATCTTGATGCGACTCGTGTTAATGTTTCGGCTGTTTCTGAGACAGGCGAGATTTTAGTTGAAACATTTTCGCCTTTTGCCCCACATAATCCGGTTAGTTCGCGTAGGCATATAGAGATTAACCCTGAAATATGGTGGGAATCTACCCGCATCGCTATCGGTAATCTTGTCAATCAGCTCCGTACTAAAGTTGCCAGTCCGTCGCAATTACGGGCGATTTCAGTTTGCTGTAATCCGGGGTCGCTTGTAATAGTTGACCGTGCCGGAGTTCCTGTTATTCCTGCGATATTGTCCGAAGACGCCCGCGCCGTCGATCAGGTTAAAAGTTTGAATTATCACGGACAAGAACATTGCAACCGGATGGGATTCCAGTTTAAACCTGATAGCCCGCTGGCAAAAATTGCATGGATAAAAGAAAATTTACCGGAACTTTACGAAAACGTATGTTTTTTACACCAAGCAGATTATATCATCGGTAAACTCAAAGATAAGGCTGACGTTACGGAGTATTCGCTTGCGATGAAGACCGGATGCGATTTAGGCGAGGAGAGTTGGCCGGACTGGCTTGACTATGATATGCATCTTGGAGTTCGGGACAAGTTGCCGCAACTTGTTTCGCTTGGTACGAAGGTTGGCGCGGTTTCGCAGAAAGCGTCGGCGGCGACCGGATTGCCGTCGGGTATGATCGTCGTGATGGGAACGACTTCGCAAACCGCATCGTTTCTAGCATCCGGCGCTAAACAATCCGGCGATTTCAGTACTATCTTACAAAAAGGGACTTCTATAAGCGGCATCTCGCGACAAATGATACGCGATCCTTTAGAACAGATGTTAGTTTACAAGTTGCCGGGCAACAAGTGGTTCTTTTCCGTCGAAAGTAAAACCGGCGCCGAATGGATTAACGTATGGTTTGGACAAGGTTCGTTCAGCGAACTTGAAAAACAAGCCCAAAAACTTTTGCCGACAACTTATATCGCTTACCCAAATGTTACCAAAGGCGAATTGTTCCCGTTCAATACAAACAGCGCGGAAGGTTTCATCTCGCCGGCTACTGATAACAAATTAGTTCAATTCGCATCGTGCTTACAAGGAACGGCAATGTTCGAGCGGTATTGTTATCAAAAACTTGACACAATGTCGAATACGTCGGACGGACAAAGCACTATCTCAAACGTAATGTCTTTAGGCGATATTTACTCAACAGGCGAATGGAGTTCGAGCGATATGTGGATGCAATGCCGAGCGGATGTTACGGGAAGAGTAAATAGACGCGTCGCAGGACGCGGCGGAGCGGCTTTTGGAACGGCAATGATTGCGGCAATGGGAGGATACTACAAATCGTTAGAAACTACATCAGAAAGAATGATAGCGCCCGAAGCCATCTTCTTCCCAAATCCCGAACTAACAACAACATACGCCGACCTCTACGCAAACTTCTGCACCCTCATGGAAGAACAAGGTTACTTATTGTAAAAAATATTCCATAACAAAAAATTATTGGGCGACTCTAAAAATAAATTTGTAAAAAAGTAGGCGGCGTTTCGGCGCTGTGTTTAATTTTTTTAGCCGCCTACCTGAACAAATGAATTTTTAGAGACGCCCAATTTTCGATATAAAAATCGTCAGAAGGATCGCAGGCGTCCCGCCTGCATGCGGTTATACTTAACCGCCGTTGAGCGAAGTTATATCTCAAGCGCCTTTTTGTTTGCCTATCGGCAAAGTGCAGGCGAGACGCCCGCGATCCGGTGGTCTCGCCTGCATTTCAGGATCGCAGGCGTCTCGCTTGCATTCGGTTGTACTCAACCGTTGTTGAGCGAGGTTATATCTCAACGATTTTTTTTGTTTGCCTAACGCCTAATCTTTTAATATTTTTAATTATCATGATAAATATTGGAGTGGTACCTGTTGCGGGTCGTGGTTTGAGTTTATTGCCGATAACGAAAAGTCAACCTAAAGAGATGTTGCCTGTTGGTAATAAGCCTATAGTTCAATATGTCGTCGATGAATTGATTCATTGCGGCGTTAATCGTTTGCTTTTTGTTACGGGACCTGATAAGTCGTCGATAGAGGATCATTTTGATATTAACAAGGAATTGATTAGATTTTTGCGCTATCAAGGTCTTGAGGAATCTCTTTCTGAACTTGCGTTTGAGCGGGAGCAAGCGGCGTATTTTTACACGCGACAACGTTACCAAAACGGTCTTGGGCAAGCGATACTTTGCGCTGAATCTTATGTCAACGGTCATCGATTTGTGGCGGCGTTAGGCGATACGATTTTGGGGCGGCATCATTCTTCGGCTATTGTTGGGCGTATGATTGAAGTGTTCGAGCGGGAAGGCGGCGCCGTCAAGGGCGTAATTGCGTTTGACGAGGTACGGCAGAGTGAAGTTTCGCGGTACGGAATAGCAATGCCAGGAAAAACGTTTGGCGATTGTTTTGAATTATTAGACTTAGTGGAGAAGCCGCAAGAAGCGAATACGCCAAGTTGTTTAGCGGTAGCGGCGCGGTATGTTTTTTCGCCGGATATTTTTGAGTATTTACGCCAAACAAAACCAGACGCAAATGGAGATATACAACTAACAGACGCCATTCATCTACTCTTAAAAGACGGAAAAAGAATTATTGGAGTAAGATTGCCGCAAGGCGAATATAGATACGACATCGGAGATTTTGAATCGTATTACAAAGCGTTTATCGATTTCGCATTGCACGACCCAATTAGAGGCAACGAAATAAAAGAATACCTAAAAAACGAACTAAAGACTACTTCTAACAACTAGTGTTTTATTTAACCGCCGAGAACACAGAGTTCACAGAGAAGAAAATTTTGTAAAATTATTTTATAGTCAAAGTCAATTATAATATTTCGATTCTAATAAAAAATTTCCTCTGCGTATCGGCGGTTAATAAAAAGGGATTTCTAAAAATTCATTATCTGATGAACCGATCAATCATTCGATGTTTCTTTAAAATTTTCTGTAATGTGCGATTTAACAGTTGGGGGTTTGAGGTTGTCTGACCACAAAAGATAGATAAACTTTAACAATTAAATCGATTAAATCATCAACTATTATTAGTTTAATTAGCAGAATCCGAAAAATCGTTGATCTAGGTATAAAAAGTAAACGATAAACCAATTAAACCAATAAGGCAATATATTGGTAAAACAAAATAATTCGGGATTTGGTTTAGCAACAACAAATAACAATTTTAAAAATGAGTAACTAACATGGACGGAACAAAAATTTCGCAGGACGCGAATTACCCTTTAAAAGCAAGATTTACCAACACCCTGGGGGGGGGGGGGTAAAATAGGTAAGATTTTTGACAGTTTTAAATTCGTCAAATCTCTTTGCAATTGGATTAAAACGATTTTATCGAAAAATATCCAAAAACTCTTATCTACGCCGATAAAAGTTAACGCCCAAAATTTAAAAATCACACTAATCAGAAAATTTCTGATTCTTCTAACCGTCTTTATCATATACACAACATGGCAAGAAACCACAGAAGCACAAACTTATATCGATAATACTGGCACGATAGAATATGAGGCGCTTGTCGAAGCAACCGGTTATTTTTCGGACGGCGGCGATAACGTCGGTATTAAAAATGATACTGGCGGTATAATCCGCAATAATCAAACCATTAGATCAACGTACCTGTTACGCAATCTCGGTCTAATTGATACCGCTGGACTTCTTGAGGTAACGGACGATATTGAAAATAGCGGCAAAATTACAAATGTTTTAAATCTTGATACCGATGCGGATCTAAATAACACTGCAACAGGTCAACTAATAAATAACATAAATATTAGCATCGGCGGACTCCTCACTAATTCAGGCAAAATCGATACTGCTAAACTTATTGACGTAACAGGCAATATTAACAACAGCAATTTAATTAAAAATATCGATACGTTAAAAACAGCGCAAAATTTGACTAACTTCGCAGACGGAGAAATCCTAGATAATACAAATATTATTGTCGCAGGACTTCTCACTAATTTAGGTGAAATCGATACCGCTAAACTTATCAACGTAACGGGCAATATTAATAACAGTAATTTGATTAAAAATATTGATACGCTACAAACAGCGCAAAATTTGACTAATAACGCAGACGGAAAAATTCAAGATAATACAAATATTATTGTCGCAGGACTTCTCACTAATTTAGGCGAAATCGATACCGCTAAACTTATCGACGCAGGTAATATTAGCAACAGTAATTTAATTCAAAATATTGATACGATAAAAACAGCACAAAGTTTGACTAACTTCGCAGACGGAGAAATTGTAGATAGCACAAATATTATTGTCGGAACAACTCTAACTAATGCCGGACTTATTGACGCCGCTACGCTTGTTGAAGTAACGGGCAATATTACAAATAACGGTACAATTACAAATGTTATAACGCTTGACGCAAAGGCGAATCTAAATAATAACACAGATGGTGAACTATTAAATAATACAAATATTAAGGTCGCCGGAGCTCTAACTAATGCAGGACTTATTGATACCGCTACGCTTGTTGAAGTAACGGGTAATATTACAAATAACGGTACAATTACAAATGTTATAACGCTTGACGCAAAGGCGAATCTAAATAATAGCACAACAGGTGAACTATTAAATAATACAAATATTAAGGTCGCCGGAACTCTTAATAATGCCGGACGTATTGATACCGCTACGCTTGTTGAAGTAACGGGCGCTATTACAAATAACGGTAAAATTACAAATGTTATAACGCTTGACGCAAAGGCAAATCTAAATAATAACATAGATGGTGAACTATTAAATAATACAAATATTAAGGTCGCCGGAACTCTAACTAATGCCGGACTTATTGATACCGCTACGCTTGTTGAAGTAACGGGCGATATTGAGAATAGTAATTTAATTCAAAATATTTTAACGCTTAAAACGAATGCGAATTTGAACAATACACAATCGGGCGGGATTAAAAATATTGAAACACTTACGGTTGGAGACGAACTTACTAACGCTGGAACGATTGATACGGTTACGCTTTTTAATGTAACTGATGATGTTACCAATAGCGGCACGATTAAAAATGTTATAACGTTTAACGCAGGAGCGAAATTTATTAATACAGGTTTGGTTAATACTGCTACGTTGATTGACGTAGCGGACGATATTGAAAATAGCGGGACGTTGCAAAATATTTTAACGCTTATAACAGATAAAACTTTGTATAACACAATAGCGGACAGTAAAATTATAAATATTGGAACTCTTACCGTCGGAGAGAATCTTTCTAATAACGGACAAATTGATACCGCTAAAGTTATTGACGTAACTGGAAATATTGTGAATAACAATTTAATTCAAAACGTGCTAGACCTCCAAACGAAAGCAAACTTTGACAACACGTCAGATGGTACGCTTAAAATGATTGGAAAACTCACGGTTGGCAATGACCTTGTAAACGCTGGACTCATTGATGAAGTTGCGAATATTATTGTTAATAATAATTTGACTAATAGCGCTACGGCTGGCGAAATTACAAATATTGGAACTCTCACTGTTGACAAGAATCTTGTAAACGCTGGACTCATCGATGAAGTTACGAATATTAATGTCAAAACAGATTTGAACAATGTTGGCAAAATTGACACGGTTGCGAATATCAACGTAACGGGCAATATTAGCAACGGTAATTTAATTACAAATGTAAATACGTTGCATACGGATCACGATTTGAGTAACGGCAACGCTAGCGGCGGCGTACTTTCTTTTAACACAAACATCACCGTTGACGGCAAACTTACTAACAACGCAAACGGACAAATTCTCTATAACGGCAATATTAACGCACACGAACTCACAAACGAAGGGCTTATTGATACCGCTACGTATATTGACGTAACTGATAAAGTTGATAATAAAAATTTAATTCAAAACGTATTAAAACTTCATGGGAAAAATTTGAGTAACGCCGCTAGCGGACGCATTCTTAACAGTGGAACGATTGACGTTGATGAAAAATTGACCAATGCCGGACTGATCGAAACTGCTATGCTTATTGACGTAAAAGGCGATATTGAGAATAGCGGAAACTTGCAAAATATTTTAACCTTAAAATCAAAAAATCTAAAAAACCTAAACGACGGAATTATCCAAACAATAATATCTATCAACGCAACAGACAATATTGAAAATAACGCTTTGATCAAAAACATTACAAACTTAAACGCAAAAAATCTAATAAATACAGGTGATATTGATACAGTTATACTTGTCGATGTAACTGAAAAAATTGAAAATAAAAATGACGGCATAATTCATAACGTCAAAACATTGAAGGCGAAAAATCTGGAAAATACGGGCAAAATTACTGATAACAAAGATATTGAAATCGGCGTCGATTTGACTAATAACGCTTCCGGAGTCATTGATTTATTTAAGACGTTGACGGTTGAGCGTGATGTTTTTAATTTTGGTTTTATAGATATTGATCACGATTCTGCGATGACGGTAGGTCGCAACGGCGTGAACGATGAGCAAGGGCATATTAAAGTCAACGGTCTATTCAAGGCGAAACAATTTACAAATACGGGAATGATTAGCGGCGTTGGAACGATAGAGGTCGATGTTATAAACGGCAAAGGTTTTAACAACGACGGGATTATAGCGCCGGGCAATTCGATTGGGACGCTTTGGATAAATAATTCTTTTAGCAGCAATGGTAAATTTGAGATTGAGATAGATACGTCGCATTATCCAAGTCAGCCTATTGCAGGGATACATAACGATCTTATTGTTGTTACAAACGGCGGCGTTGCGACAATAAACGGCGGCGAAGTAATCGTAAAATCCGACGATCCCAATCCGCGTTACGCAAGCGATATGCGTTATACTTTTCTTGAAACTGGCGCAGAGGGCGATTTGATTGTCAATGTTGATTTGACGGTTGATGAAAATGGCGGCGATATTCCGTTGTTCGATTTTACCGCCGGTCATAATACGAAATCATACTGGCTCGATGTTCAACGCGAATATTATTACGGGTTCAAAAACGGCAAAAAATATAGCGATACGTTTAATCAACTTGCCGTCGGAACTTATATCGACGACATTGGCGGCAATCCCGATCCGGTCAGCGATTTTTATACCGTTTTAGTTGAACTCGATAAACTTAATAAGGACGCTGGCATTCCGCATCGTACTAAGATTTCGGCGTCTGCGAAGTTTGCACTTGACCAGATGGGCGGCGCTATTTACGGTACGCTTGCGACTTCTGCGATACAAAATACGACTATCGTTAATAACACGCTCGCCGATATTTTACGCCGCAACAGTCAACCGGAATGGACGCCGTTGGATTACATTTTTGAAAAAGAATTACAACCGCCGCAAAAGAAACTTTGGGCGCTGGCTTACGGATTAAGCGGCGATACTAAATTTGACCAAAACGCGCCCGGCTACAGACAAAGTTTCGCAGGAACGTTAATCGGAATGGATAAAACGCACAACAGAAATCTACGCTTCGGCGCTTTCGCATCATTGGGCGAAGGCAGAATCACAAGCAAACTACTAGACGTAAGCAAATCAAACGAACTTTTAATCGGTCTGTATTTGTATCGCGAATTGAGTACCGGTTACATTATGGCAAACGGCGGACTTGGAAGTAATACTTACAATACAAAACGAAATATCTCCTTCGTAAATCGCAAAACAAAAAATAAACACGATGCGTTTGTAGGAACAGCATATCTGGAATACGGGTTAAAAATCGAGGATATTTACGGCGTTTTGCAACCATTTTACGGCTTGCAATACGTATGCAACGAACAAGACGCTTTCACCGAAAAGGGCGCCGGAGATTTGAATCTAGTTGCGAAGTCAACGGACGGCGAAAGTTTGAGGTCGTTGTTAGGGCTTCGTTTTAATTCGCATTCGATATTATTGAAGAAAGGGCAATTGTCATTTTACACTAATTCAATTTGGATGTTGGAATGTCTTCAAAGTTATACTGATTTTACGGCGGCATTTTCCAATCAGAATTTTGTCAATTTAAATTCGCGATCAAATTTCACGGTTCGCGGCAACGACGCAAAAAGAAATTGGGCGATTTTGGGAATAGGTTTTAATTATGACAGATTGTCTTGTCGCGTATTTGGAAGTTACGACGCATTTGTAAATACGCAACAAGTCCTGCACTCGTTCAGCGCCGGTTTAACATACTGCTGGTAAAGGTAATTATCGTATAAAGACGCGACGTTTTGCGTCTCTGTAGGATCGTAGGGATGCTATGCCTCGCATCTCGACAGAATCACAGAGCCGCAAAACGTCGCGACCAAAAAATTATTCACAAAAGGGCGTCTCTAAAAATTCATTTGTCCAGGTAGGCGGCTAAAAAAATCAAACACCGTGCCGAAACGCCGCAGTAGAGTTTAAGTCGGTAATAAATGTTAATATTTCATAACACCTAAAATAAATCTATTTTATATGTTATGAATTATTAAAATTTAATAATTGTTTTACGCGTATTGCGGCACAAAAATAAACACAGCGGCGAAAC
>JAISLW010000225.1 GCA_031277105.1 Planctomycetaceae bacterium
TCGATCCACAAATTAAAAAGATTATTTAAAAAATCTTTCTAATCTGCGTAATCTGTGGACAAAAAAATTTGATCTCGTTTGATCTCAAATTTTGTAACACGGGGCGGTAGTATAAATCATTCCGCAAAATAACACAATACCAGTTCGCAAAAATTTTCAGAAAATTTTAAACTGTTCTCATTTTATTTTGCGATAGTTGTTCCTACTAGGCTTGCGATATTTGACGTAAATAATTTTACCGCCATTGCCATTAAAATAATTCCAAATAATTTTCGCAACACTGAAATCGTGGCGTCCCCACAGATGCGTTGGAAACCGTTCATATACTTTATTGCAACATAAATAATAATCACATTCAAAAAAATTCCTATCTGAATATTTACATAATCATACGTTGCCCGCATCGACAAAATCGCCGTCAACGTACCCGGTCCAGCAATCAACGGAAACGCAACCGGAAAAAAAGAACCCGATTCATTACTCGCTTGCTCATTGTTAAAAACCCTGATCCCAAACACCATCTCAACCGAAATTATAAAAACCACAATCGCACCCGCCGCCGCAAAAGAAGATATGTCAACATTGAACAAATTCAAAATCCACTTGCCGACAAATAAAAATACCGTCATAAATAAAAACGTATAACACGCCACCTTAAACGGACGTATCATCAACCCGCGCTCTTGCATCGTAAGAAACACAGGTATCGAACCCACAACATCAAGCAACACAAAAAGCGCTATCGATGCGCTAATCGTATGTTGCCAATCAAACGAAACTACCACAAATTGAAATAAAATATCTAACATTTTTACAACAAATTATTTGAACCGCCAAAATTTACAAAAAACAAAAACAATTAAAAATAAAATAACCGTTCTCGAAAATTTAAACAATAGATGATTTTAGGGATTAGGATGTAGGGAATAGGGAGTAGGGAATAGGGAGTAGTTTTTTATAAAAAATGAATTTTTAGAGACGCCCTAATATTTTTATCTGTTTAGTTCTGATTTATATCTTACGATTGCAGCAATTCCCCATAATAAATTTACTGCGATAAAAATGATTAAAAATAACGTTGCCGCATTCGCAGCGCCGCCGCCGTATGAATGCACGCTTCCCTTGAATACGAAATTTATACCATACCAAGTCATAATTACCGCAATTGACGAAAATAAAGCGCCGACAACCACGCCGATTTTACCATAATACTTCGCAAGCCTGCCATGCAACACTATCGCAAAAAATAAAATAGTAATCAACGCCCACACTTCTTTCGGGTCCCACCCCCAAAAACGCCCCCACGAATAATCAGCCCACCTTGCGCCAAGTATCGTGCCAACCGCCAAAAGCAATAACGCAAAACGTATCAAACGCGAAATCGACGGCACAAACATCTCAAACATTACCGGAAAACGCAACTCCCTATAACCACGCAACGACCTAATCTCATAACGCCCAAATATCACGGCGCCAAGCGCAATCACCGACATACTCCACGCAATAAAAGCGCCCGCATAACTGACAATTATCGCTATAACATGAACAGTCAACCAAAAATTACTACGCAATACCGCCGTAAGAGGCTTAAAATTAGGGTTAAGTTGCGCCGTGTTGCCATACGCAAAAAATCCCGCAAGAAAAACTATCGCCGCCGCCGCTATCAAAAATAACTTGCGATCAAGTATCTTGTTTCTCGCCGATTTGAACCACACGGCGCCGCTATTGTCCAACGCCGCTTCAACGCCGCTAGCATTTTCTCCCGAAAATACCGCCGTCATTGAACTGCCGCGATTATTACTTGCAACCGCCGGCGTCGCCGAATATGAATAAATTCCAAGCGACGCCGCTACCAAATTTGAGTTAAATAATAACGGTAAAAATATTGCCAGCGATAAAATTATACGCGGAAGAAACCAAACTATCGCGCCAATACTTGCCAACACCACAATAAAATCAATCATATCCAACATCAATACCGATTGCGAAAATTTACCAAACAAATTCGCCGACCCCGTTTCGCCGCCATACGAAATCCACATTAAAACAAAGAACGTTATTATCATTAAAATAATTCGCGGCGGCGTTGCCAGTAATTGTCGCGTCGTCATTGAACGTTTCTCTTTTTCAAGTTTCGCCTCCATCCAATTGCCGTCCGTAGAGATTCCATTTGAATTGCCCGTTAAATTACCTCCGGCATAAATTCCGCCTTCGGCGATATTGTTGCGGTTAGAATTAAACGTTGCGCTAATTTGAGAGAAATTTGGAAATTCAGTACAGCGCCACGCTAGCGAAAACGCAGGTTGAACAAGCGGATAAAGCGTGTACCAAACGCCAAGAAACGCAGCCGAAACAGCCATCAATATTACCGTCTCATACATATTCGTTACCGGCGCCCAGCCCGAAATCAACGCCCGCATAACGCCGCCAACTAACGCAACAATTATAGAAACCGAAAGAAAACCAACGCCGACCCAAAGCATTACCTCTTCGGTAGAATTAGTGTAATCAGCCGTATCGTCTTCCCAGATTGAATTTCCGCTAGTTGTTAATTTTTCCGATGTTGTTTGTTCGTTGCCGCCGCCGTTGTCGTCGTTGCCAAATTCAGAATTTACGCCCGAAAAAAATCCCGGCGCAACAATTGATTGCATTATATCATTGGCGACAATGCTATCGTTATTATTTTTATCTTTATTATTGGCGGCGTTATCTGCGGCGATTATTTTGGATTTTGATTCTGCCGTTTTAATTTCTGATCGTATGCCGGAGCGGACGCCTGATTTTATGCCTGATTTTACGCCGGAATGTACGCCTGATTTTATGCCGGACATTTCGGCGACGGATGCTTTGCCTGTTTCGATTGCGGATTCTTCTTCGCTAATTTTTTTTACAACCGGCGTATTTACTGTAGCCGTAATTTCACGCCAGAAAAATGCCGCTACAATTGCGACTAGACCAAAAATAATTGAACATTTTGCCAAAATCATCATCCAAAAAAACGGCGATATTGAAAAATAAAAATGTTCCATTCCAATATTATTGTCAAGCGGATAGCGCGTCTTTTCCAACATCTCCGCCGATAGGTCTTCGTCATTCGTAATAAGTTGTTGACGTTGCACTTCGACTCTTAAAGCGCATTCGCGGATAGCGTGTTGAAGCGACTGGCAAGCCTGTTGAAATTGTGCCGTAGCGTCGATGCGAGTCGGCGTTACGAATATTGCGTAAAGTGAATCGAGAAAATTTATACGCAGCGCCGTTACGGGTTCGCTAAAAATACCAACGCCGCCGTTATCTGATCCGAAACTTGGACGCGCATATATATTTGTATCGGCGTTTCTAAATATATCGCTTTCGTTTTCGGGATTATTTTCGGTTGCGTCAATATTTTTATTTTCGGGCGTTTTAATATTTGTCGCGTCGTCGTTATTGTTATGAATATTATTTGCGGCGTTTGGTTCTGTTGCGGTATCGTCGATATTTTCGGCGTCGGTTTTTTTAATTTCTTTATTTGTATTTCGCGGTATTATTGACAATGAATCTGCGATAGACGGCATTTCAAGCGTTTTATTTGGTTCGGTTATCGGCGTTTCGGGTGTTGTATTTTCTGAATTTAATTTTTCGCGTTCTGGTTGATTTATTTTTGGTTGCGTTTTTGTCAATTTAAAAGTCGGGTCGATAAATCGTCTGATTGCGTGTTCGCCGCCGTTGAGAACGAGTCGCATTGACGCCCATGGATTGACGGCGTAATCGGTATCGACGTCGCTCAACGTCTGCGTTGAAATAATCGGCATAACTCTAAGCGTCCGCCCGTTATCGTAAAGCGCTATGTATGCCGCTTCGACTTCGCGCCGCAGCGATTTAAGCGAATAGTTATACGCTAAAATGTATTGCCGGATTGCGTCTTTATTTTGTGCGAGTATTGCCGGCTCAAATAATTTCGGCAAAATAAATTTTGTAAACGAAGAATCTACGGCGGCGTTATTGGGGTTTTGCGCTTGTTGATAAATTTTTTGCATAAGCGAATTACTTTCGCTAATATTTTCATCGATCAAGTTTAGAATTTTTTCAAATTTTAATTCGACGACTTTTAGATTTGGGATTTTGTAATTTTCGGAGTTATTATTTGCTGCGAAATTTTCGGTCAACTGATTTAGCGCAACATAAATTTCATTCCAGCGCGTCGAGGTCGGGTGTGTTGTGTTTTGTGGTTCGTTTGTTTTATTTATTGTTTCGGGATTGGTTTCGATGTTTTGTAATTCGTTCCAGGCTTGTTGTGCGATGTGCAATGATTTTGGCGCTGCGTTTTGTAGGATTTCGAGCATTTTATCTGGCGAGTTTTTTCTTGGGTCGAAGGTTAAATTTTCATAAGCGTAAATTGCGACGAGGATACGCTCGGTGATTTTATCGGTAGTGGACAATTCGCGGTTAGTGGGGTTTTGTTGTTTTTGTGCGAGTTCGATTTGGCGTTGTTTGAAGTTGGCGGAGTTTTTGAGTTGGAATATGGAGATATGCGTTAAGGTTCTTCCGGCGCTATTGGTTACGGGGAAGCCTTGTAATTGCCGGTAATCAGTTTCGGGCAAACTGATTATCGGGATAAATTCCCAGATTTCGGGTTCGATCATCCATGACATTAGCAATTCGGAAGGTTGGAAGTATCGACCTTGCAATGGTATGAGGGTTCTGATACGCGATGAAATTGCGGCGGCTTGATTCATCGTAATATAGGGAACTCGCTCAATACGATCCGTTTGAGAATTATGTTTAGCGTTGCGGAGAAAATTAGCAACTGCGCCAAGTCCCGGATCCATCGATTTAATATCAGGAACAAGCGAAGTAGGCGCAACATTATATGATTCAGATTCAGATTCAGATTCAGATTTCGATTCTGATTCAGTCTTGGCGGCGGGCGTTGTGTTTTGGAGTATTTTTTGGGTTTCGACAATATTATCTAGTTCGGCAATCATTGTATTATCTTGAATTATGAGCGGGTGAGTTGTGCCGCATATTTCAAATACAATCTGACTCGCAAATGACGACAACGGCATCGTTCTGCCGCCGTCAAATACGGGAATCGTGTCCCAATAGTATCGATTTTGTGCGAATGATATATTGCAAAAACAAATTAAAACGATGAAGCATGCAATACTATAAAAAAACAATATTATATTTTTTTTCATGTTTGGGAAAAAAATCATTTTTTAGTTTAAGGTTTATACTGATCGGTAAACGTTCACGAAATTTTATAAGCGTAGAGTTTTAGGGTGTCTGGTGTAGGGTGTAGGGTGTAGGGTGTAGGGTGTAGGGTGTAGGGTGTAGGGTGTAGGGTGTAGGGTGTAGGGTGTAGGGTGTAGGGTGTAGGGTGTAGGGTGTAGGGTGTAGATTTATTGTAACAATAAATATTTGTCCAATCTGTCCCGCTAGGGACAACATGTTGGTAGAAAAGCAATGTCCAAAATATATTTGTCCCGTTAGGGACAACATGTAAATACAACCTTAACCTTTATTGCGTCCTTAACTGGACGCTAAAAATTCATATCATTTTTTTCTACCAACGTGTTGTCCCTAACGGGACAAATATTTATTGTTACAAAAAATGCCGGCTCGCGGGCGTCTCGCATGCATCCCAGGATCGCGGGCGTCTCGCCTGCATGCGGTTGTACTCAACCGCTGGTGAGCGAGGTTTAATATCTGGGCGTCTCTAAAAATTCATTTGTCCAGGTAGGCGGCTAAAAAAATCAAACACCATGCCGAAACGCCGTATTACGGTTTACGACATCAATAAATTTTAATATTTCACACGTCTAAAATAAACATATTGTAGGCTTTATGAATTATTAAAATTTACTGACAGCATAAACTCCATTGCGGTCCAAAAAATAAACACAGCGGCGAAACGCCGCCTAATTTTTTGCAAAAAAATGAATTTTTAGAGATACCCAAATACAACACAAAAAAATCATTCATTTATTCAATCGTTTAGCGAGATTTTGATTATACAGTAACGATTTCATTTGTGTATACTCCTCTTACTTTAAAATATGTCTTGACGTGTTTTTTAATAATTTTTATACTTTGTGTGTTGTTTTTATTTTTTTTGCAAAAAATGAATTTTTAGAGATACCCAATATTGATACGTTTAACGTCAAGTTAGATTTTACGGGTTCTATCAACGCCGCATCGATGAAACGGTTGATAGAAAGGTTGGCGAGGAGTCATCCGAATGTTAAAATGATTCATGTAATTTTGGACAATGCCGGCTATTGTTGTGTAAGGAATTATTGGCGTATTGTAATGAATTGGGCAATATAAAGCTTGATTTTTTACCGTATTATTCGCCTAACTTAAACTTGATTGAGCGACTTTGGAAATTTTTCAAAAAAAACGTAATCTACAATACGTATTATGAAAAATTCGCAGATTTCACGCAAGC
>JAISLW010000227.1 GCA_031277105.1 Planctomycetaceae bacterium
AATAATCCTTTTAAACTATTCGTACTTGAGTTTGCGTTTACCTTCGCCTGCCTAGCTTTCGGACGGCAGGCTTTGACGCTTTTAAATCGCTGAATTTCAAGTACGAGCAGTATAATCTGCGTAGTTATATTTTGTTTATTATTTACTTTTGGTTAATGACTTGTCTTCGTCCCTATCGGGACGAAGAAAATTCAGCGAAAACATTAAATAATAAAAAAATACCTTGAGCGGTTACTGAATTTTAATACGTTCTTTATTTTCGATAGCGTTGTCCATTTCGTTTTTTAATTTTTTTATGAAATCGTTTACGTCGTTTTTGTTTTCGATATACTGCTTTGTTATCAAATCTGCCGGACGAATTGTTTTTGTTTTACATGAGATCAAAATATCTTTATTTTCTGTTTTTTCTTCAAATTTTTTAATTTCGTTTTCTTTAACGTTTTTTATTTTATCAATAATTTCTGTTTCTGTAACATCTTTTATTTCAGCAATACTTCTAAATTCCTGTAATTTTTTTGCCGAAGCCAGCACATTCACAACGGCTTGAATAAAATCGTTATTGTTTTTACTAGAGATTTCCGTAACTGTTTCTACTGTTTCCGTGATAGTTTTTAACAGATTGTCATAATTTTGACTATCAACTATCGCCGAAATCGCATTTGCCGTTTCCGTCATAGTTTTTGCCATGTTGCCATAATTTTGACTATCTGGCGTTTGTTTTATCATTTTTTCTGTTTCTGCTAGTTCGTCTGTTGTCGATTTTATTGTTTTTATTATTTCATTAAACGCTACTGCGTGTTGTTGTGCGATTAACTTATTATTTTCCGCCGTGATCTTTTCAAGCAACGGTTTAATATTCCGTATCATCGCATACGGCTCAGGCGACGCTTTAATTTCGTCTAATTCTTTTAGAGCATTCTTAATTGATTCATTTTTCTCTAATTGCCTTCTGTTCAATCCTAATTCCTGCGCTGTTTTTAACATATCATCCCAAATCTTTTTTTGATGCTCGAAAAAATTATTAACATCGTGAAATTTTTGATTCATCTTCTCTAATTCTTCTTTTTGACTTGTAAATTTTTCAAAAAAACGACTAGCCTCGTTTTCAGTAAAATTGAGCATTTTATCAATGGATTCAAGCGATTCTTTAATAAACTCTTTTCCAGGATACATGTTATTAGCGACGAGTTCCTTATATTTTTCTAATATAATTTTTCGTTCTTCAAATTGTTTTTTTATGAATTTATAAAGTTCCGCTTCAGCGTCTGGCGGTATTTTTGCGAAAATATCTTTAGTAAGTTTCATTGCTTTTTGTATAACGTCCGGATTTGCTTTTTTCTTCTGCCGTACAACAATTTCTTTCCATCTTTTTACATCTTTCAATGCTTTGTCTAGTTCGTCTTTCTTTGGCGCGTCGCCTCCTAGAACGAAATAGATTTCACCTGCGGCATAAAGTTTTACAAAGAGCAAAGCGGTTTCCGCTTCAATCCAGCCGTATGGCTGTTCCGCAAACCTGCTATAACAAGCGTCGTATAAATTAATTTCTTTATTCTGTTTCGTTACTAAATCGACGTATTCTCGTACTTCATTTAGCGCCGACGGATTGTTTTCAAGTTTTTCTAAATTTAACGTTGTAATATCGTCGCTGTACAAAATGAGATGCATTTCCTTTTGCGGTTCATTGCAAAGTTTTTTCAAAAAATGTAATTTACTATACGTATTTTCAATCAGATACTCAAAAGCCGCTTCCAAAATTTTGTCCGGCGTCAACGTTCTATTTGACTTTGTTTCTCCTAAAACAAAACAATCCGCATTAGTCAGCATTTCCGTAAGCGTCTTTGTAATATATTCTTCACGTGAACGATTTTCCGCGCCTAGACCTGTAATTATTGACTTTGTTGGTTCTGGCGTCTCATTAATATTTTGGCGGTCTGTATAGTTTTTTGTTTTTAGATATTTTACAACTTCCTGTTCAAAAGCGTCGTTTTTTTGTAGTCGTATCAAAATTTTTCCGCCGTCGATCATACTTGCGCCGCTACATTTTTGATCGTTGTAATACAGGTCGTCGTCGCAGAATTGCGTTATAATCGAAACGTTTAACGCTTTCTCTATATTCCTGTCAAGCGGTTGATTATCACAAAAGCGATTAAATATAAAATCTTTTTTTGTTACAGAATGTCTGTGCTTTTTTTGTTCTTTGAATATTTTATCAAAAATTATTTTTCCGACGAATTTTGACTGATCTTTTATTGAAATATGAATATTTTTTATTACCCTGCTAATGTCTTGTTCTTCATTTGTCAAGAAATAATAAACTCCGTTGTTTACCCTAATCAGCGATTCTTTTTCTAGTTTGTAAAGACTTTCTTCAATTCTTTTTTTCAAAGCGACTCTGTCTGCATCGACGTTGTCGAGACAAAGCGTAACTAGATTTTCGATATTACCTTTTATATTTTCGACGTGGCGGATCAGAAACAGGACGCGTAAAACGTCGACGTCAAAAGTATCGCGTCCTTCAATATTTTCAGCATGAGCAAAAGCGCGTCTTACGGGCGATTCTAGAAAATTTTCTATTGCCTGATAAAAATTATACAGCGGCGCTAAAACGCCTACTTCCGCTTCCGCAATTTTTATTGCGGCAAGTTGAAAAGCGTCCAATAAAGACCGCTCGCCCTGCGCAAGATGTATCCCCGCAACTCCAATTTTACGAATTGACTCAAAAATACTCTGCAAAAGTTTAAATTGATACGGAACAAACGGATATGATAACATGAAATCATCCGCGTCGTTCAATTTATCCCATGTAACGCCGCAATCCTTAAAAGTGAGTTGATTTCGTAGAATATCGCCCTTATCTTCGTATAATTTTGACAGTTCTTTTTTTACCGCATGATTTTCATCGTTTTTTCGTAACAATCGTTCTTGAATTACTTCATCGACGTTCCTGCTAGATAAACTCAATCGAGTTGCAAAACGCCCTTGAATTTTAGAGAAATCTTTCCGCTTACTTTCATGCACGTTAATAACCGCGTCAATATCTTCCTGCGATGTAACAACGATCCACGCCCGCCCCCCGCAAACGACGCCAAGTTCTTCAACAATCGTTTGCAAGTTCAACATTAGATTCGTATCCGACCCGATAAATTGCCCGACTTCGTCCGCAAGAAAAATAATCCGGCGGTCTTTGCCGCATTTGTCAAGATACTCTTTCGTCCATTTAGCAAAATTTTCGACCGTTAAAGAAAAATTATTTTCAGCGTCGTCAAACCATTTCGCACTCGCCTCTTTCGATTGCTTCAATACCTCCGAAAAAGACGCTATTATTCCGTCGCGGTTAAATACGTAAGCGTCTCTCTCTTTTTTCCAATCTTTACCTGTATGTTTTTTGTAAATATCCTGAAATTCCTGATATTTGCCATTTTCGTCAAGATAGCGTTCCAAATGCGCAATATGCGGGTGATCGGGACTATAACCTAGTTTTTGATTTAACACTTTTAAAAAAACGGCAAGCACGACATTAAATTTTTGCGCGTCTTTGTCATCCGCCTTGCTGTCAATATTAAACAAAATGACGTCAGTTTTATAACTGGCAGCCAACTTAATATTCGCAAACGTCATTGAATCAATTTTTTTGTCTTCAAAAAAATCAACCGCTCGTCTCCGCTCTATTTGTTTCGTTGTCTTATTCTCATGCGAATGTTCTTCATTCGCCAATAAATGCGAAAGCGTTTTAATAAAATGCGATTTGCCGGAACCAAAAAATCCCGAAACCCATACGCCGTTCTTAGCAGACGCCGCAATATTGTTTTGTAAACGTAACGTAGCGCAATATTGATCAAAAAATTTCCGTAAATGCTCGTTTAATTCCTTCGTAACAACAAATTCGTCCAATTCCTGCCAAACAGATTCCTCGTCCAGCTGGTCAGCCTTAACAACGCCGTTAATAGAACGCGTAATATCCTTCTTAAATAGTTCTGCTATCTTCATAATTAAGTTTTAAACTGTTCACACTTGATTTTGCGTTTACATTCGCCTACCTAGTTTTCGGACGGCAGGCTTTGACGCTTTAAAATCGCTAAATTTCAAATACGATACGTATAAAAAATATTTTAAATCAAAAAGTCCATTATAATATTAAATCACGTTTTGATTCCAATAAAAAAATTTCTCTGGGGCCTCTGCGGTTAATAAAAATAAATTTGTGGTATCTCTAAAAATTCATTTTTTTGCAAAAAGGTAGGCGGTGTTTCGCCGAAA
>JAISLW010000311.1 GCA_031277105.1 Planctomycetaceae bacterium
GTAAAAATAAGGTTAGGGGATAAAATAATTGTAACCGTTCACGGTATTTTTTTTAATTCGGATTTCGGAATTAAAGATTTTGATTTCAAAATTAAAATAATCTTTTTAATCTGTTCACGTTTTAATTTGCATTTGTCCAAACCTCATTTTTACCTTATTTTTCTGAACACAACAACCTCAGTAGCAACAAAGCCCCCAACAGAACAAACCTCATTACCTAATTAAAATGACGTAATGATGTAATGAGATTGTTGAAAATAAATTCAAAATCATAAATTATTAAATTTTATAACCAACAACCAAAAAACTAATATGACCGCAAAAATTCATTATTACGACATCGGCGATTATCTTGATCGCGAAACAAAATTAAAAAAAATCAATGAGTTTAAAAGTATCGAAAATGTCGAATGGCAAATCATCACGCCAAATAAAAAACACGACTGGATAAATCAACGCAAAGATAATTTCGATACATTCTTTTTAATAGGCGATAAAAATAAAAAAGAAACTGCAATTTTTGATGTTTATTCTTGTGGCGTGGCAACAAATCGCGACGCGTGGTGTTACAATTTTTCTGAAAAAAAGTTGACACAAAATATAAAACGTATGATTGATTTTTATAACGAACAACGTGAAAAATATCTGGAACATAAAAACACGTATGAAAATGATGAGCAATCCGTTGACAATTTTATTGATAATGATCCGAAAAAATTCAGTTGGGATCGAGCTTCAAAAAACAGAATAAGACGAAATGAAATTATGAACTTTAAAAAATTATCAATAATGAAAGCAATGTATCGACCTTTTTGTAAAAATTATCTTTATTTTGGAGGAGATTTTAATGCCAGTCCTGGTAAAAATTCAAAAATTTTTCCATCTCTAGAATTTGAAAATGTGATGATTTGTTTAGAGGCGCCAGGCGCTAAAAAAGAGTTTTCAACATTGATTACAAAAACGTTGTGTGATTTACATTTATTTGAGACAACTCAATGTTTTCCGTTTTATGTTTACGAGGATCAACGGTCAGCGGATCCGTCATTCTTTGGCTCCGTTGATTCGGAACGTATTCGTCATGAAAATATCACTGATGCTGCGTTACAAAAATTTCGTGAACATTACAAAGACAACACGATAACAAAGTGGGATATTTTTTATTATATTTATGGCGTGTTGAATAGTCGTGAGTATTGCGAGCGTTTTTCATCAGAATTAAAAAAACAATTGCCGCGAATACCTTTTGCAAAAGATTTCCGTGAATTTTCCAAAGCGGGAAAACAATTAGCGGAATTACATTTGAATTATGAAAACCTTGAACCGTACAATTTAACCGAAACCCGAACCGGAACCGTAAATTATCACGTAACCGAAATACGTTACGCAAGCAAAACCGACAAAACAAAAATCATTTACAATCAAACATTAACATTAGAAAACATCCCCGAAGCCGTGCAACGTTACATCGTCAACGGCAAACCGGCGTTGGATTGGATATTGGATCGTTACAAAATTTCCACCCACAAAGACAGCAAAATCACAAACGACCCAAACAATTGGTGTGAAGAACAAAACAACCCCCAATACATCCTAAACCTAATAAAACGAATCGTAACACTAAGTGTTGAAAGCGTACAAATAATCGAAAACATCCCAAAACTAAATTTAGAGGATAAAGGGTAGTTTTTTAAATTCGGAATGCGGAATTCGGAATTAAAGATTTTGATTTCAAATTTAAAAAATCCTTATAATCTGTGTAATCTGTGGACAAAAAAATTGATCCGCAGATTACGCAGATTAGAAAGATTATTTGTTAAAAAAATTGTAAAAACCAATTGAAAATAAGAAAAATAATTGCATAATCATAATTTTGTATTGTGTATTATAGCGCTTATTGGAGGATAAAAATGAGGACAAATATCGTTTTAGATGATGAATTGATTGACGAGGCTTTCAAATTTTCACAGGCAATTTACACAAAAAAAGAATTAATTGAAACGGCATTAAAGGAATATGTAAATAACAGGAAAAGGAAAAATTTGAAAGAATTAAAAGGCCAAATAAAATTCAGCGACGACTATGATTATAAAAAAATGAGAGAAATAAAATGATTATTGTAGATACATCCATTTTAATAGGATATTTTAAAGGTATGGAAATCCCACCTTATGATAAAATGGATTTCATTATTGACAATGATATTCCTTATGGAATTAATAATCATATTTATCTTGAATTGTTACAAGGATCAAGAAATGAATCGGAATATGATATTTTAAAAGAATATTTGAGCACGTTACCATTTTATGAATTAAAGTATGGAAAGAAATCATACGAAAATGCGGCACGGTTGAATATAAAATGCAGAGAAAATGGAATAACAATAAGAAGTACAATTGATTTAATAATTGCCGAAACAGCATTAGAAAATAATTTATACATTTTGCATAACGATAATGATTATACAAATATGGCAAAGATAATAACTGAATTAAAAATATATTAGACAGTTCTCACTTTAATTTGCGTTTGCCGCCGCCTGCCTAGCTTTCGGGCGGCAGGCTTTTACGCTTTAAAATCAATGAATTTCAAGTACGATCTGTGTAATCTGTGGACAAAAAATCGTCCCACAGATTACACCGCAGGTTAGAAAGATTATTTTTAGGGACAAGATGGGACAGATTGAAGGATCGCAGGCGTCTCGTCTGTCTCGTTCAGGTTCGCAGGCGAAATGCCTGCATCACAGGATCGCGGGCGTCTCGCCTGCATGCGGTTGTACTCAACCGCTGGTGAGCGAGGTTTATATCTCAACAGTCTTTTTGTTTGCCTTTCGGCAAAGTGCAGGCGAGACGCCCGCGATCCGGCGGTCTCGCATGCTTTTCAGAATCGCAGGCGAAACGCCGCCTACCTGGACAAATGAATTTTTAGAGATACCCTATATGAGGATAAGGAATAGTTTTTTAAATTTCGGAATTAAAGATTTTGATTTCAAATTTAAAAAATCCTTATAATCTGTGTAATCTGTGGACAAAAAAATTGATCCGCAGATTAGAAAGATTATTTTAAAAAAACAATTCCGAATTCCGAATTTACCCCAAAAAGAATATGTTAGAGCGAGATGATTTAGCGTTTATGTATTTGGAGCAATTGCCGTATGAGCCTTATCCGTTTCAGGAGGAGGCGATATTGGGTTGGTTCTCTTCGGAGCAAGGTATTCTTGTTTCGGCGCCTACGGGCATGGGTAAAACACTCATAGCGGAAGCGGGAATTTATGAGGCTCTTAAATTTGGCAAGAAGGCATATTATACGACGCCGCTTATTGCGTTGACGGAACAGAAGTATCACGAGCTTCAAGCGTCGCTAGAACGTTGGGGTTATAGTAAGCATTACGTCGGTCTCGTAACCGGCAATCGTCGTGAAAATCCAGATGCGCCGATATTGGTAGTTGTTGCGGAGATACTTTTCAATCGTCTTTTGTCTGCACAAGATCGTCGCGATATGTCTTCTTTTGACGATGTTACAACAGTGGTGATGGATGAGTTTCATAATTTTTCTGATATTGAGCGCGGCATGGTTTGGGAATTTACGCTTAATTTATTGCCGTCTCATATTCGGACGCTTTTGATTTCAGCGACGGTAGGCAACGCTTACGAATTTGTGTCATGGCTTCGAGACAATTTGAAACGGCGTTTAACATTGGTTCAATCTACGATGCGGCGCGTTCCGCTGACGTATAATTGGGTTGGCGATTTATTGTTGACGGAGCTTCTTGAAAAGTTGTGTCGCGGCGGCGAGTCTGAACGTTTTACTCCGGCGCTGGTTTTTTGTTTTGACCGCAACGAGTGTTGGCGAATAGCAGACGAGATACGCGGGCGCGACCTTATCACGCCGGAAAATCAAAAAATAATTTCAAGTTTACTTGACGAAGTCGATTTGAGTCAAGGCGGCGGCATTCACCTGCGACAACTACTCCTACGCGGCGTAGGAATTCATCATGCCGGTATTTTGCCAAAATATAGAAATCTGGTTGAAGATTTATTTCAAAAGAAATTATTATCTTATTGTATTTGCACGGAAACGTTGGCGGCTGGTATAAATTTACCTGCAAGATCGGTTATCTTGCCCACAATTCTAAAAGGTAAACAAGGCGAAAAGAAAATAATTGAATCTAGCGGCGCTCATCAAATTTTCGGACGCGCAGGACGACCGCAATTTGATACGCAAGGTTTTGTTTTTGCACTCGCCCACGAAGACGACGTTAGAATTTTAAGATGGCGCGAAAAATACGATCAAATTCCAGATGATACGAAAGACCCGAAGTTGCGGGAAATGAAAAAGAAATTGAAAAAGAAAGCGCCAACGCGACGGACAACAGAACAATATTGGAGTGAATTGCAATTCGACAAACTACGCGAATCGCCGCCGCAAGGACTAACAAGTCGCGGCGATATGCCTTGGCGACTGCTTGCTCATATAATTTCGTTAGACCATGAAATCGAACCTATCCGTGAAATAATACGCCGACGACTAATGGGGACAAAACGTTTGAATGAAGGAATAAAAAAACTAGACATAATGTTGACGACGTTGTGGCAAGGAGGTTTTATTATGCTCGACCCCGAACCAAAATTAGAAGACAATTTAGAAAACAATATTGACAAAAATAATTGTAACGATAATTCAATTGACAAACCAGAAAATAAATTTACACGTAATCCCGCAAATAAATTTACCAATGAACCTGTAGATAAACTTGCAAATAAATTTGCTGATAAACTTGACGGTAAACATTCTGCTATTGATAAAATTGTTGATAATATTGACGGAGCGGGCAATGAGTTTCGATTTGCTTATCCGACGGAGCGATTATCGTTGTTATTGCGTTTACGTAGCGTTAATCCGTTGTATGGTCTTTTTCTTTTGCGTTATTTGGGGTTAGCGGATGTTGTTGAGCGTTATCAGGCGTTTGAGAGTTTGCTTGAGACGCCGTCTTCTGTTGGTTGTTTGGTTCGCGTTCCGAAGCCGGATATTTTGCCTAATGGTTCGTTGGCGACGGGATGTTTGGATGCGATGTTGGTATCAATGGGATTAGCGACGGTGGAGGAACTTGTGCCGAAAACGGAAGAAGAAAAATTTGAGGAACGTGAGCGGCGAAATCATTTTGGCGGCTGGGCGGAAGAGCGAGTTTATGTAATTTCGTTAGCGGAAAAATTATTGCGTCTTTTCGAATTCGAGTATCCGGCAGTAGAAGTGAAAGTAAATCCCGTTTGGGCGGCGGGAGAATTAATGTTAGAGTTCAAAGGCGACTTCAATAAATATATCGTCGCAAAATCATTGCAAAAACAGGAAGGTATAATTTTCAGACATTTGTTAAGGTTAATTCTTTTATTGGGCGAGTTCAAGGAACTTGAAGTGGACAATTATGACTATAAACAATGGCAATCAGATTTATCAGACATGATTGAAAACCTAACAAACTGCTGCAAAACAGTCGATCCAAAAAGCGCCGAAGAATTTCTAGCAAAAACAGAATTACAATAGAAAATTTCTTAAAAATCATTATTGGGCGTCTCAAAAAAAATGCACGGCAAGATATACCTGCCGCACATTTTTTTGTAACATTTCAAACTGTTCACACTTGAAATTACGTTGAACATCGCCAGCCTAATTATCGGACGGCAGGTTTTGACGTTTTTAAATCAATGAATTTCAAGTACGATCAGCATATTTTCCAGAGAACAAAACGGAAAAACATACTAAATCAGATTTAAATTTTTTTGTCTTTCCGTTTTTTTATTCTCCAGTCAATACAATTGAAAAAAGCCGTTACTTGCTCGATTGTCGTAAATCTCAATTACACAACTGCATCGAAACTACGCCCAACAGCCGAGTCAAGACTTGGCGCCGTTTTCAATGCGGCGTCCGAAATCAACCCTATCAACGCCTCGCCCAACTCGCGCTCTACTGAACGAGTCTTTTGAAGCACCGTCATCTGAGTCTTTAACGCAATCTGCTCTTGCTGTTGCTGCAACGCATTGGCAATAATTGGATCCATAAATTCACCTCACTCTAACTAAAAAAAGAATCCTTCCCAAAAAAACTTAAACTAACCAAATGCCGTACACAGACATTTTACATAAATTAGCCAAATTGTCCATTTTAACTATTTTAACACATAATTCAAAATTAACAACTATTTTTTCGACCTTTTAATAAAAAAAATCCCAAGAATCCCAAAATAATCGTAATATTCCTATTGCTTCAAAACAAAAATATTCAGATAATCCGCTTAAGAAATTTATGTCGTTTGCGTAATTTTGCACAATAAACGAATTTTTTACAGATTTAACGAAAATCTTATTGCGGCAACCGAAAAAATATAAATTAGACGAATAAAATCTTCAGAACTATGAAACGCTTTTTGTAAGATTCGTGTATACTATCCACAGTCGCAACACAAATAAATAAAACCAACGCCAAAATAACCAACGCTAAAATGCAATACTAATCGCACGCGAATTTTTAGATTGTCCGTACTTGAATTTGCGTTTACCGGCGCCAGATTAACTTTCGGACGGAAGGCTTTGACGTTTTTATATTCGATGAATTTCAAGTACGAACATTATAGTTTGGGAATTTTGATTTTTTTTCAAAATTTATTAAAGAATATTTTGCAAGACCGATCAAAATTTTGAATTATCGTTACAAAAAAGATTTTTTAAAAAACCTTGATATAATTTACTCAAAAGATAGAACAGAAGACAATTTTTAGCGTATAACTTTTTCATACGAGTTAATCAAAAGTTGACAGTCGAGGAATACTTGTCAACCGATTAACGAAACAGTAAGAAAAGTAAATTTGAAATTATCTGCCGCTTTTTACAGATAATCTCATCAAACGTGAACCAGTTTAATAAAAGGAGAGAATAATGGAAATTAATCGTAACCAATATTCACAGTATTCACAAGGAATACAAAAAACACGCGTAAACCAAGAAATAAACCGACAAACAACAAACAACCAAGTTACGCCAAATAACGCAAAAATAAATCAATACCGCGACGAAATAAAATTCACCGGCGAGGCTATTGAATTTAACAACAATTCAAAATTGGAATCATCCGTTTCAGGAGTCCGGTTTGACCTCGTCAATAAAATCAAAGCCGAAATCGCCGCAGGAAACTATGATACGCCAGACAAAATGGATATCGCTGTTGACAGAATGATGGCGAAATTAAATTTGTTTTGAACAAGTTATTTGAAATCACCAAAAAATCATAACGCCGTCGCTTGACGTAATAGTTACAAATATACGGATCGTATTTGAATTTTGTCGATGCTAAAACGTAAATTTAAACGTTGCTGTTTAAGATTACTTTATAATCAACAACTCAAAATTCCTCCGATTGATACGCAGTTTTTACTCTCCTTCTGTGTATCGTTGCTTGGAGACCTAACTTTAAACTAAAGTTAGGTCTCTTTTTTTTTAGTAACAGCTCACGGAAATTTGTTTATTAAATTACGTTTTGACAATTTTTGAGGACAAGTGAGACAGGAGGGACAAGTGGGACAAATTTTTTTATAACAAAAAATTGAAAAGGTCCCGCCTGCACTTTGCCGCAAGGCAAACAAAAAAATCGGTTGAGATATAAACCTCGCTCATTGGCGGTTGAGTACAACCGCTTGCAGGCGAGACGCCCGCGATCCTGTGATGCAGGCGTCTCGCCTGCGAATCTGAAGAAACCCAGGCGAGATGCCTGCGATCTGGTATTTTTTGTAACAATAAATATTTGTCCGATCTGTCCCGTTAGGGACAACATGTTGGTAGAAAAAAATGATACGAATTTTTAGCGTCCCGTTAAGGACGCAATA
>JAISLW010000347.1 GCA_031277105.1 Planctomycetaceae bacterium
TTCATTTTCTTTCTACTGAGGTTGTTTTGTAAAGAAAAATTAGGTTAAAATGAGGTTGCATATACAGATCGTACTTTAAAATAATCTGTGTAATCTGTTTAATCTGTGGACAAAAAAAAATAGATCCACAGATTAAAAAGATTTTTCTAATTTCTAATTCCGAATTCCGAATTCCGAATTAAAAAAACTACTCTTTATTTATTTTCGATGCGTCCGTCTTTTAGGGTGATGCATCTGTCGCCCCAATCTGCGATGGATTTTTCGTGTGTTACTAGGATGATGGTTCGTTTTTCTTTGTCGCAAAGGTCGCGTAGTAATTTGCAGATATTTGCGCTATTTACGGAATCAAGGTTGCCGGTAGGTTCGTCCGCGAGTATGATTGCGGGATCAATTAGCAACGCGCGACCGATAGCGACGCGCTGCTGCTCGCCGCCGCTCAACGAATCAGGACGATGACGACGACGGTCGTATATTTCAAGTATCCGCAACAAATTGTCTAATTTGTCGCGCGATACTTTATTTTTGCCGTCAATAAGCGAAGGCAACAAAATATTTTCCGAAGCGGTAAGCGTCGGAATAAGATTAAACGCTTGAAAAATTACGCCAATATTACGACAACGAAATCTAGTCCGCTCCGAATCTGTTAAATTATATATCTCTTGATTATTTATCTTCACGCTGCCAACCGTAGGATTAGTCAAGCCCGCAATAAGATGCAACAAGGTACTCTTACCAGAACCGGACGAGCCCATTATCGTAACAAATTCGCCAACGTTGACGCAAAGTGAAATATCGCAAACCGCATTCACGCCGCCGCCGCGAGTCTTATAAACTTTCGTCAAATTCGATACCTCGACAGGAAATTCAAGGTTACTCATATTTTTTATCTAATGTTAAAAATTAAAGGTTAAAGGTTAATTAAATGATCCGCAGATTACGCAAATTGTAATTATTCAATATTGTATTTATATTTTTTGAATCAAAAATTAACGCAATTTTTGATCAACAAAAAATAATTTGTAACTGTTCACGGTATTTTTTTATTATTTAATGTTTTCGTTAAATTATCTTCGTCCCGATAGGGACGGTACTTTCATAACCGCAGGTCTGCGACCTGCGGTAAAAATCAGCGTATCCTTGCTGCCCTGAAAGGGCAGGACTTTATTGATTTATTGTAACGAAAAATGTCCTGCTCCTATCGGGGCAGAATTGCGTCTGGATTTTTAACCGCAGGTCTGCGACCTGCGGTAAAAATCAGCGTATCCTTGCTGCCCTGAAAGGGCAGGACTTTATTGATTTATTGTAACGAAAAATGTCCTGCTCCTATCGGGGCAGAGTTGCGTCTGGATTTTTAACCGCAGGTCAAAGACCTGCGGTTATGAAAATACCGTCCCTATCGGGACGAAGACAAATCATCAACAATATTAAATAATAAACAAAAATAATTTTACGAAATAATTACGGATAATTTCAAAAAAATCATTTTAAAAATAATCTGTGTAATCTGTGGATCGCCTACAATTAGGGTAAATTTTGTGTTTCTCCAACGTTTCGGCTTGCGGCGCTTAGTAGTGCGTTTATATTTATTGTTTCGTTAATCATTCGGACGGAGCCGTCGCAAAGTAAAAAATTAGCGCCGTTTGCATGATTACTGCCAAAACAACCTACGCCGTGTGCCGCCGTCTCTTGACCGCGTACAACATAGTTACGATCCACATCTTCCGAACCATCCGGCAAGTTGAAAGTCATCGACAATTTATCGCCGTTGTTTTTCTTTTTGCCGTAATTGATAGGTAAATTGTATGAAATCCCTTTTGCGCTAATTATTGGACAAATTGTTGGACTACCTGACGGGCCAATAGGACTATCCATTGTTCCTCTTGCCCAATCATAATGTCCGCCGTAATTACTCCACGCAATTTCGCCGTAAAGAAACGTATTCGACGTACCATCCGAAATAGAATCAAACGACAATAACCCATTTAATATCGTACAACCAGAACTAGCATGAGGTCCAGTTGTAATTGAATCTGTTGGTCCCAAATCTAACCCGTAACTTGTTTGTTCTTTACCGACTTCGTAATACGAACTCGTTCCTGGAATCATTCCCAATGCTCCCGCAACGCCGTAATAATGCGACGCATATTTGGTTCGCGTAGGTTCAGGGTCGTCTGGCCCAGAACCAATATCGCATTGGGATTTATTATTGCTTGGACAAATGAAAAAGGGAATTTTGTTAGCGCCCAAAGTATTACGTTCTTCATCAGACAATTCACCTTGATTTAAGTCGACGAGGCTGGCGATATTTTGCTGTTCTACAAACGGCAATAAACGGACGCGAAAACAAGCGGTACGCGGTTGCAACTCTTGCGGCGAATTAGCGCCGTAAGCGCATTCTGGCGGGAGTATATTTTTTGCGTCGTGATGGTTGTGTGCCGCAATACCGAGTTGACGTAAATTATTGGAACACATTAAACGCCGCGCAGCCTCGCGCGCCGCTTGAACGGCAGGCAAAAGCAACGCAATCAATATCCCAATAATCGCTATCACAACCAATAACTCAACCAACGTAAAGCCAAAATCACCACACAATTTTTGTTTATAAATTTTCATATTTTTTATAGTTTTTATAGTTTTTATAGTTTAAAGGTTAATAAAAATAATCCACAGATTACGCAGATTAAACAGATTTAATTTAATTTAAGGGCATCTCTAAAAATTCATTTGTTCAGGTAGGCGGCTAAAAAAATTAAACACCGTGCCGAAACGCCGCAATGCGTACAAAATAATTATTAAATTTTAATAATTCATAACGTAAAATATATGTATTTTAAACGTTGTGAAATATTAAAATTTATTGATAGTATAAACTCCATTGCGGCTCAAAAAATAAACACAGTGGCGAAACATCGCCTACCTTTTTGCAAAAAAATGAATTTTTAGAGATACCC
>JAISLW010000348.1 GCA_031277105.1 Planctomycetaceae bacterium
ATGTACATTTTAGATGTGCAAAATATTAAAATTTATTGATATTGTAAACCGTAATGCGGCGTTTCGGCACGGTGTTTGATTTTTTTAGCCGCCTACCTGGACAAATGAATTTTTAGAGACGCCCTAAATAAATTTCCGTGAACGGTTACCTGTTTAGAATTTCTGCGGCGTAACATCGAAATTAGATCGCCGGCAGCTTCAAATTTAATCAATCAATAACATCAAATTACAAAAAAATTATAGTTCAAATAAAATGAACGATCTTAATTTTACCAATATATCAGATTTTAAAACGCATCAATCAGACGCCTTGCAACCTGAATATTTAGACGTATTAAATAATCCGTCTTGCAATTCTGCCCAGCAGATAATACCGCCGCATCCGCATATCTCAAATTATTACAAAATCAAATGGTATGTCGATGTAATTATAATCGTACTTACGTTGTGGTTTATTGTTCCGATAACTCTTATTTCAATGTTACTTGTCCGTTTGACGTCGCGGGGACCAATTTTTTATACGCAAATACGCTGCGGACTCAACGGTAAACCGTTTAAAATGATCAAGATTAGATCAATGATAGTCGATGCGGAACAAGGCGGTAAACCAAAATGGTCAAATGGAAACGATCCGCGAATAACAACTATCGGACGAATCATGCGTAAATTACATATCGACGAATTTCCGCAAATTATAAACGTTCTACGCGGCGAAATGACCGTAATCGGCCCGCGACCAGAACGACCCGAATTCGTTGAAAAATTAAAATTAAAAATTCCAGGTTACGAATACAGGATGTGCGTCTTGCCCGGAATGACTGGATACGCACAAGTCAACTGGAAAGCAGATAACGGAATCGAAGACGTACAACGTAAACTAATACTCGATCTCGAATATATTGAAGATGTAACTCCATGGTTCGATTTCAGAATTTTACTTGCCACTATAAACTTCCCCCGCAAACTCTGCGGAATCCACCAAACCGCCGAAAATTCAAGATGGAGCTCCGTAATTAACCTACACAACGAACACGAATCAGTCGTACTGTCAAGCTCGCACAACGTAAAATAATTTGTAACCGTTCACGAAAATTTAAACAATAGATTTTAGGGAATAGTGGGTAGGGAATAGGGAGTAGTTTTTTAGAAATTCAGAGAACAGTTTTTTTGTTACAAAAAATAGTCAGAAGGATCGCTGGCGTCTCGCCTGCATTTCAGGATCGCGGGCGTCTCGCCTGCATTTCAGGATCGCGGGCGTCTCGCCTGCACGCGGTTATACTCAACCGCCAACGAGCGAGATTGACATCCAACAGTTTTTTTGTTTGCCTTACGGCAAATTGCAGCCGAAACAGTTGTGTTCCTCCTCTATTTTTTGTTACAAAAAATAGTCCCGTTTATCCCTCAAAAGTCGCCAAAACGTAATTTAATAAACAAATTTCCGTAAACGTTTCCAAAATAATTTAGAGGAACAGTTTAACAAATATATTTCTCTCCCACGTCCGCGCGGCGTTAAATTAGGAGTTAGTCTAAAGTGAATGAGATAATACAAAAAGCCGCAATTCAAGGCGTCAACGGTTCATATCATGGAATTGCCGCACACAAGTTTTTTGAAGGAATACGAACAGTCGAGTTGATCGATTGCAATACGTTTCGCGACGTTGTTGAAATGGTCAAAAGTTCTCCTGAAGTTGCCGGAATAATTGCAATAGAAAACACGATAGCCGGTAGTTTGCTAAGAAATCACGAACTAATTCGTACAAGCGGCTTGACGGTTACGGGCGAATATCGTTTGCGTATATCTCATTGTCTGGCAGTTTTGCCCGGAACAAAATTAGAAGACATTGAAGAAATAAACTCGCATCCGATGGCTTTGATGCAATGCGAATCATTTTTAGAAAATTTTCCTAACGTCCGTATAGTTGAACGCGACGATACGGCGACAAGCGCGCGCATGATAAGCCAACATAATTTACAAAAACACGCCGCTATCTGCGGAATCGAAGCGGCAAAAATTTACGGATTAAATATAATCGCCGAAGCAATAGAATCAAACAAACATAACTTCACAAGATTTCTCATCATCATGCCGCACGAATTAGCAAAATCTTTCAACCGTGAAAAAAATAAAGCCTCGTTAGTTTTTTCGCTTCATCATTCGGTCGGTAGTTTGTCGCAGATTCTGACGGTTTTATCGTTTTACGGAATGAACTTGACTAAAATTCAATCTTGTCCTTTAATCGGCGCCGAATGGGAATATTTATTTTATGTTGATCTAACTTTCAGCGATTACGTCCGTTACCAAAGAGCGCTAGACGCAGTATTGCCATTGGCTGGAAACCTGAAAATATTAGGCGAATATCAAGAAAGAACATAAATCTGCAACCGCTCAAAAAATTTTCAACAAATAGATTTTAGAGTAGGGAGTAGCGGGTAGGGGGTAGGGGGTAGGGGGTAGTTTTTTAGAAAACAAGAGAACAGTTTTTTGTTACAAAAATATTTTCTATAAATTCCTAATTCTGCATGACGGATCTGCATGACGGATCGTTGATCCGTTGTTCGTAATGTTGAATATTTAGCGTTCACGGAAATTTGTTTATTAAATTATGTTTTGGCAATTTTTGAGAGACAAGTGAGACAGGAGGGACAAGTGGAACAATTTTTTTATAACAAAAATTTTTCTCTAAAAATCATCTAATTTCAGAAAACTATCCACTACCACCTGTACCTTACCCACTAAAACCTAGCGCTTAAATTTTCATAAACAGTTGGGCGTCTCTAAAAATTCATTTTTTTGCAAAAAGGTAGGCGGTGTTTCGCCACTGTGTTTATTTTTTGGGCCACAGTGGAGTTTATGCTATCAGTAAATTTTAATAATTCATAAAGCCTAAAATATGTTTATTTTAGACGTGCGAAATATTAAAATTTATTAATGTCGTAAACCGTAATGCGGCGTTTCGGCGAAACGCCGCCTACCTGGGCAAATGAATTTTTAGAGATGCCCAGTTACGAATATTACATATTTCGGCAGGTTTAACTTTGATCCGTATAACTAACTTCAACAGTTTTACAACCTATTTTTTCCATTTTTTCTCGCAAGATTGCCAACTTGTTTTGATCTGGACAAATTCCTACAATTGCGCCTCCGCTTCCTGCGAATTTTGCCGAAACTCCGCACGAGCGCGCCGTCTCTACCATAAGAATATGCTCTTGCGGTAATTGACATATTGAACGTCTTAAGTCAAAATTTTGGTTTATCAGAAATCCCAATTTATCCCAGTCGCGATTTAAAATAGCCGCCTTCGCCTCAATCGTAATTTCAGCAAACTTTGACATCGCCTCAACAACGCATATTTCTCCATTGTCATAACGAAAACGCAAATTACTATGAAACACCTCCGTCGGCTCGCCAAAATCAGTCGAATACGAAACATAAAACGACGGCAATAACGATAACGGCAACTCCTCATAACTCCCACAAATAAACCCCTCCTCCACACTCTCGGCAGCCTTTGAAAAATCCATGTAAACACAACCCTCATAAACTTGCGCGACGCGGTCTTGCAAACCTGCGGAAATATTTAATTGCTCGCGCTCAATCGAAAGCACAAGAGACGGAAACACCCGCTTGGAAATAACAACCCCATAAAACGACGACAACGCCCGCAACGTCGCAACAACTATAGCGCTCGACCCCGCCATCCCAACTTGACGCGGAATATTCGTATCATAACGTATCGAAAAATTTCGCTCATGTAAACGTATCCCGCAATTTTTACAATACGCCGCAAAACCATAAATAGCGGCTTTCACAAGACGTATCCCGCCATAATAACCGTGCAATTTTACGTCTTGCGTCATTTCGCGAATCGAACAGAATACGCTTTCATCACTCGGACTAGGTATTATTTCAATACGATCCCACTCATAAAGCGTAACCCGCGCCCGAAAATTTTTGACAATAACCGCAATAGTTTTGCCATTGTAAGCGTCCGAAGGATTGCCAATCAATCCCGCACGCGCATAAGCATGACAACGTATAATTTCCATGTCAATTTTAAGAAATTAGTTTTTAACCAGATCGTACTTAAATTTCGGTTATAACCGCCGGAATACCGGCTCTTGCCCGCTACAAGCGCCGAAATTATAACAATATTAAATATGAAACCTATCTACTCTAGTATCATCGACGAACCCGATATTTTGGAATTGGTGGCAATGTTTGTCGCCGAAATGCCGGAACGGATCGCACGTTTTGACTCTTTATTAGAATCAGACGATAACGATAATTTATCACGTTTCGCACACCAATTAAAAGGTTCCGCCGGAAGTTACGGATTTGCCGAAGTAAGCGCAGCCGCCGCAGAAGTCGTAACCGCAATCAAAACACAACAACCAAAAAATCAAATCAAAACACTCACAAAAAATCTAATCGAATTATGCAATTCATGCAAAATTAAGGAATAGGGAATAGCGAGTAGGGGGACGATTTTTTGTTACAAAAAATCAATACGCAATTTCGGTAACCGTTCACGAAAATTTGTTTATTAAATTACGTTTTAGCGCTTTTTGAGGGACAAGTGGGACATGAGGAACATGAGGGACAATTTTTTTATAACAAAAAACTTTTTCTCTAAATCATATAATTTTAGAAAACTATACCCTACCGCCTACACTTTATCACCTAAAATTTATTGCTTAAATTTTCGTGAACAGTTTTAAATTACTCATATTGCAAGATGGAAACGATATTTTTTGTTTTTATTTTTTCGCGTCCTTTGAGCGAAGTTAGTTCTAGTACAAAAGCGGCGGCGACTACTTGACCTCCGTTTTCTTCAACAAGACTTCTACACGCTTCAACCGTGCCGCCTGTCGCAAGCAAATCATCAACAATTAAAACACGACCGCCATTCTTCAATGCGTCAATATCCATCTGCACCGTATTTGTACCGTATTCAAGATCGTATGATTTAGATACGGTTTTGCAAGGTAACTTGCCAGGTTTACGAATAGGAATCAAACCTGCATTTAGACGCATCGCAAGCGGCGCCGCAAAAATAAAACCACGCGACTCCGGCGCAACTATCGCATCAAAAGGCTTGAACGATTCAACTGAATCCGCAAGCCGGTTTATCGTTTCAGTAAATACGACGCCCTCGCGTATCAACGTCGTAATATCATAAAAAAGAATACCAGGAACCGGAAAATCCTTAATCGTTCTAATGTGTTTGTTAAGATCAATCATTTTAAGTTTAGGGTTAAATTTTTAGGTTAAATTATAGGTTAAAGGTAAATATTTCAAACGACGTAAAGGACACAACGGACAAAATAGACGTCATGGAAAATTAGAATTAATTTTTGTTACAAAAAATCTATTCACAAAAAAACTAATCGCAAAATTTCACCACTACCCACACGCCGCCAAAAAACAAGCGACAAATTATACATAATTAAAAATTAAATGTAACTATTCACAAAAAACTATATTCAAGTAAAATTGCCATAATATTCATTTGGAATATTTGTAACCGCTCACAAAGATCAGTTTACCCAATACGTATTGATAATTTTGAGAAACTTTAGGGACAAGAAGGACAAGAGGGACAATTTTTTATAACAACAAAACTGTCTCTACTCAATATTCTATATGCAATATAATTTTTGTTACAAAAAATTATTGTTTATTCTTTCCATTTCCGAGAATGGTTAAATTATTTTTTTATTTTTTTATTTTTTATTTTATTATGTTTGTTGACGAGGTAGAAATTGATGTAGTTGCGGGGAAGGGCGGCGATGGTTGTGTGAGTTTTCGTCGTGAGAAGTATGTTCCTCGCGGCGGACCTGACGGCGGCGATGGCGGTTGCGGCGGCGATGTTATATTTCGTAGTTCTGATAACGTTTATAGTTTAATACATCTGGTTCGTCGTCAAGTTTGGCATGCAAAAAACGGCGAGCAAGGTTATAGCGCTCAGTGTCACGGTAAGTGCGGCGATGATTTGATTGTGGAAGTTCCGGTTGGTACGATGTTGTTTGATTGTCGTCATGATTTTTTGTTGAAGGATTTATCGAAGGCGGGCGACGAAGTAATAGTCTGTCGCGGCGGCAAAGGCGGCAAGGGTAACACGCGATTTAAATCGGCAACAAATCGGGCGCCTCGCGAAGCGGAAGCGGGCGAAGCAGGCGAGTTTAGACGTTTGCGTTTGGAGTTGAAAGTAATAGCGGACGTCGGGTTAGTCGGCAAACCAAATGCAGGCAAAAGTACATTGCTCTCAAGTCTTTCGGCGGCGCGACCTGAAATTGCGGCATATCCGTTTACAACAAAACATCCGCATCTGGGATTAGTTCAAATCGACGTTGAGCGTTCTTTTGTAATGGCTGATATTCCGGGATTGATTGAGGGCGCTAGTTTGGGAGTAGGATTAGGGCATGATTTTTTAAGGCATATTCAACGGGCAGGAATTTTGGTTCATCTTGTTGAACCGTTTCCTGACGACGGCTCGGACGCATGGGAAAATTATGTTGCAATAAGACGCGAATTAGTCGAATTTGACAAATTATTAGGCGACCGTGAAGAAGTTGTCGTTATTACTAAAGCGGATATTACCGATGCAAATTTGACGAAAACAAAATTCGTGGAAGCATTGGGAAAAAACGTATTTCTTATCTCCGCCGTAACCGGACAAGGAATAAAACAACTAACTGAACATATCTACGAATTACTAAAAAATCGAAACAATAAAGTAAACGTCTAAAAACCACAGATTTATTTTTATGAACCACAGAAAACACAGAGAAAATTTTAAATTGGAATCGAAACATTATTTAAACTATTCGTACTTGAGTTTACGTTTACCTTCGCCTGCCTAACTATCGGGCGGCAGGCTTTTACGCTTTTATATCGCTGAAATTCAAGTACGATCTGTATAATATTATAATTGACGTTGGATATAAAATAATTTTTACAAAATTTCTTCTCTGTGAACTCCGTGTCCTCTGTGGTTAAATAAAAAACTGGTTATTAGAAGTTGCCTAAAGTAAATGATAGAGATTAGTTTTTTTAAATTCGGAATTAAGGCGATTAGGTTTTTATTAAAAAACTTGTCCCTATTGTCGCATTTGTCTCACTTGTCCCTCAAAAATCGTCAATACGTAATTTGCTAAACAGATTTCCGGGAATGGTAACAAAAAGATTATTGTAAAAAGTATTAACAAAATAATTCCGAGTTGTGAATTTTAGAAAAGATGAAAGATTATTTTGAATTAGTTAGATTTTCGCATACGCTTTTTGCGATGCCTTTTGCGTTGCTTGGCGGTTTTATGGCGTTGGGTTTGAATTTGGTAGAAGGCGGCGTAATTGGTATTCGTTTAATAGATTTTGTCGGTATATTTTTGTGTATGATTTTTTTGCGTAATTCTGCGATGGGTTTTAATCGTTATGCTGATCGTGAAATAGACGCATTTAATCCTCGCACGCTTGACCGTCATATACCGTCCGGCAAAATTGCGGCGAGTAACGTTTTAATTTTTGTAACGATAAATTCTGTATGTTTTGTGTTATCTACGTTTTTATTTTTTCCTAATATTTTTCCTTTTATTGTTTCGGTTCCGTTATTATTATTTGTGTTTGGCTATAGTTATGCGAAGCGTTGGACGGTGTTGGTTCATTTTTGGCTTGGCGTAGTTTTGATGTGTGCGCCGGTTGGCGCTTGGCTTGCGATTCGACCTGTATTTGTTCCTTTTCCTGTTGCGGCGTTGGCGCTTGGTCTTGCGGTTATGTTTTGGTCGGCGGGATTTGATTTAATCTATGCTTGTCAAGACGCTCTAATCGATTCGGAACAAGGTTTATATAGTGTTCCTGGACGTTATGGTATTGGCGTTGCGTTTTTTGTATCGCGGTTGTGTCATTTTTTTGCGGTTATATTATTTGGTTCAATTCCGTTATTTTATCCGTTATTTTCGTATATTTTTGAGGCAGGCGTAATTATTGTTACGATAATTCTTATTGTTGAACATATTATTGCAACGCCGCGCAAAAGAGACAAACTAGACGTCGTAAAAATAAACATTGCCTTTTTTCAAATGAACATTACAATATCAATCGGATTACTAATCGTAGGAATAATAGATTTATTTTTCTAAAAAAAGAAATCTCAAATCATATACGAAAGCGTACTTAAAGCACAACAATAAAAAAACTTAAAAACCGCCTGCCAATAGACGCCAAACGACAGAAAACGAAAATACAAGTACGAACAATTTGAATAATTCTAATTACAACAAACTAACAACAATTAAATATCATGACTAAAAAAACGACCGCCAAAAAAACAACTAAACAGCAAACGCCCAAGTTATTGCCTTATGGTACTGCTGATTTTAAGAGTGTTCGGACGGAAAATAATTATGCTTATGTTGACAAGACTCGTTTTATTGAGTTATTGGAGAAGGAAAGCAGTAAGAGCAAGATATTTATTCGTCCGCGTCGTTTTGGAAAAAGTCTATTTCTTTCAATGTTGGCGTATTATTACGACGTTAATTATGCCGATGAATTTGAGCGGTTATTTGGCGATCTTTATATTGGTCAAAATCCGACGCCGTTAAAAAATAGTTACGCCGTAATTGAATTTGACTTTTCAGGTATTGATACGTCCAGTATTGATGAATTTAGAAATTCTTTTATCGGCAATGTAAAACAAACGGTTATCGGTTTTTTGACCAGCCATAAAAATTTATTCGCAAATACTAAACAAATAATCAATCAAATTAATCACGGCGAACAATTTCTTTTTGAAGGTTTAGGTCTGACTTTTAACGCCGCAAAAGCGGCGGGTATAAAGATATTTGTGATAATAGACGAGTATGAT
>JAISLW010000354.1 GCA_031277105.1 Planctomycetaceae bacterium
AAGCGAGGTAAAATTTTATCCGTAACTCAACCAAACGGAAATTTTGTAACATATAAATACGATGATGAAAATCGTCTATCCCAAAAAAGTTTATCCGGCAAGGAAGTAACAACTTTTATCTACGACGATGAGACCGGATATTTGCGTGAAGTGATAAGCCCGCAAAATAAAAAAACGCAATTTGAACAAGACGAAAACGGTCGTATTACAAAAATAACTTTCCCCGATCCAGATGATAATGGTCCGCTCTCTTCGCAAATTATACGAATGTCTTATGACAAAGACGGCTTGTTGACGTCGATTATTAAACCCAACGGCGAGACGACAAAATACGATTATGATCACGCTAAACGTTTAAGTAAAATTACGTATCCCGATGGTCGAGTTGAATCTTTTATTTGTCCTGTAACTGCGGGAATTGTTGATACAAAAATGGCGAAGGCACAAAAGATAAACCCGCAAAATTGATCCCAACCGATGCGATTATTGGTACGAAAAAAGCGTATGGCGGAACTGTTACTACAAAATATGACGTATGGGGATTTCCGTTACATGTTACGTATTTTTCACAAGGCGAAAAAGTAGCAACGCCATTTAGTCAATACATTTATGTTCGTAATTCACGCGGACAAATTATTGAGGAAATAAAACCTGTTGATAATAACATTGATAGCGTGGTAATCGGAAAGACCATTTATCAGTACAATGAACAAGGCGAAAAAATTAAAGAAATTTTACCATTGGGTCAAGGAGTTTTGACTTGGGAATACGATAAAAAGACCGGCGATTTGATAAAACATACCGACGAATTAGGTAATATTTCAATAAGAGTTATTGATCCAATTACGGGCGAATCCACTTGGCAAACCACGCCCGCAAATTCTAATCAGACTAACCAAAAAACTGGATCATTGATACAAGACGACAGATATTGTTATTCGCCGCCTAAAATTTACAGCGATATGATACCGGGAGATTTGCGTATTGCGTCAATAGATACCAAAGGCAAGGCAACCGGAAACGCTTATAACTTGCAAGGAAAAATTATTGAACGTTTTCTTTATGTTGCTGGCGGCGAAAGTCATTTTGTTAAAGGCAACGAAAAATGGATATTTGATAAACTCACTGCCGGTAAACGTTATGAGGTTTTTATAACTTGGCAAGAAAATATTCTTAATCCTCATAAAACAATATTCTCCGCTTATCAAAAAGACAACGCCCAAGCGTTTTTTTTGTCTGCCGCTTATCAGATGAAACCGCCGCATGGTCATCTTATTGGCAGTCTTGGTCAAAATGCAAGATACCAATCAATCGGTCGAATTACTGCATCGTCAAATGAAATTGTCATCAAGGCTGCATTTGCCAAACCGCCGGCTCCATCGTCAAAAGAAAAGATTCCGTTTGGAACTGTTCGTCTTGTTGAGATTAAAACGCTGAATACGTATTCGTATAACAAAGACGGATTGCTCGCCGTCGAAACAAATGAACGTAATAGAAAAACAGAATATTTTTATGACGCACTTGGACGGCGAATTAAAAAAATTGAACAGATACGACTGGATTATAATAAAATTAGTGAAACTTATTATGATTTTGCGGGGCGGGTTGCGTATTGGCGCGATGGGGAGAATGATATTTATGGTTATTCTTATGATGCGGTTGACAACGAAACGGAACGGTTTCGTATTAGTCCGCAAGTTAAAGTAATTGAGTTTTCTCCAAACAAAACAATTGATAATAAAACGCAATGGATTCTAAATAAACTTGATCCAAAAAAACGTTACGAAATTCTTTTAACATGGAAACCTATATCTGGCAATTATAGCAAAGCTGTATGTACGTTAAATATTGATAACAAAAAGGAACAAGTTATATTCGATCCGCAAACAGCGCCCGGACTTCATCCTATTGTCGGAGCAAATTATCGCTCTCTTGGAGCATTTGAAAGTACAACAGGAAATATAAAAATTGATTTAACATCAACAGCTGATATTGCTACAGGAAAAATAAAAATTATTGAAGTACAATCAGAAGAACAAAATCGATACGATAGAGGTAGATTGGCATTTCACAAAACCGAAAATTCCTTAAAAATAATACAATACGATGAAAATTATAACACAATAAAAGAAACTACAACCGATAACAACAGTACCGAAGAAAGACTTTATGAGTATGACAAAAATTCAAATCTGATCAAAGAAACAATAAAAGACGAATACGGCATTCGTGAAATACATTACACCCCACAAGGAATCAAACATAAAATAATCGAACAAAAAAATAACAACGATAAAAAACACGACACATTCAACAACGAAAATAATAACACACACGATAATCTTCAATCAACAAATATTAATATTAGACCGTCGCCGCAAATTATTCTTGTACGATTTCAGATCGAACCGCTAGCCGGAGCGCCAAATGAAATAAACGCTAATAATTGTCGACAAAAATTTATAGAATCTACTCCCAATATGCCAAACGATTGGCAAGTACACCATACAAAACAAGCTTGTTTGCGAGCGAGATATTTTACAGAAAAAGATATTAAAATTGATGAATTAAAATATTTGCGCGGTGTACCTCCTCAAATACATGACGAAATATCAGGAATACAAAGCCAATTCTGGGGGGAAAAATGGAATTTATTTCAACAGACAGAACAGTACAAAAAATTAATTAGTGATAATAAAAATATAACTGAAAAACAACTCAGAACTATCATGTATAATTGCACGCCATGGGATGAAATTGATGCATTAGAAAATTCGATTGATAAAGTATTTAAAAATTTCTATATTAAAGAAAAAGCTTGGAGAATGTCTATTAATAAAGTATTAGAAAACGTTAGAAAATATCCGACAGAAATGCATAAAAATTCTAGGCGTAGCGGCGTTTGGAATTTAATCAGTAAAAAAATTGGAGACTTATTTTCGGCCAAATTTCCAGGCAAAGTTGGTCTCGCTATAATCGGCGGATTAGGTATGATAATAGTTGCAAAAGAGATCGCGGTACCTTCTGATACTACGCAACAGGCATGGAACGCGTTTATTGAACAATACAAAAGCGCAATACAAGAAGCAGAGAATAGTAATAATCTTAAAAAAGAAACAGCTATGAATCTGACAGATAAATTAGTGCAATATCTACAGGCAGTTGGAACCGGAGGATTACTTTTGGGACAAATACAGTCTTCATTGTATAGTTGGTCATCGAGTTTAAGCGATTAGTATTAGCTTTTAATTTATTGATCTCAATAAAGCATAATTTACAATATTTTTATAGTAGTCAAATCATTAATCAGAGATAACAGATATGCAAATAACGTACAGAAAATTCCGCGATTCAATGGAACTTGTTGATGGCGCTTTTTGGGGCTTCAATACGGCAAGTGGATTTGATATTGATATGTTTATTGAAGACAATAGAATAACGGATTTACACAACGCGAAAATTATAAGCGTTAAAAATTTTCCATACGCGGCTGAATTTGAGTTCTTTAATTATACATATTTTACAGAAAAATGTTGTCCATTTGACGAGCAGCCGTCAATCCAACAGTTAAAGAGTGAAAAAGATCACTTAATTGAAATACAAAAAATAATTGATGATAATTTTTATTCTTATAGCTTACATAGAACTCGCTACGTATATTGCGGCGGAATGGTTGACCTATGCGGAGGTAATAATCTGAGCGGCATTGTTCCATGTAACAGTATGATTGTCTCCGAAGAAATGAAAAATAATATTATTAAGGAAAAAATCAATGGTTGTTCTTTTTTTAATATGACTGTTTGTCCTAATCAGACTAGTATTGATAATGTTTTATTATCTGGCATAAACATGAAATATATTTATACAACTGACTTGTTTTCATATTTTGAGGATGTTACTTTTAATAATACTTGTCCGTTTTGTAACGAGGTAATTGCTTGCCGGTATTGTAAAACTTATCCTGAATATTGTCCGTTTTGCGGCAAACAGGTATCTTCTTATATTTCATCATTGACTCAAATAGATAACAATAACGAAACTTTGCAATATTTAATTTACGATGATTTTAAACTAGTAAATATAATACCAGGCGAATATTGGAATGGTGAAGATTTATTAGAATTTATAGGGGCAAAGGGAGGTCATTATATTGGAACAAAGCGTTTTTTTGATTTCCTAGAATGTCATCAATACGGACCGATTATAGCTTTGCCGTTACAAGTTGATGTTTCGCGTTGTACGGACGAACAAAAAAACAGAATCAACGCATTACTAAAATAACAAAACATTACTCATTATTTTAGAAATATTTTTTTGAGTCAATTATGATAAATATTCAATCGTATGACACGCTTGGCAACGAAACGAATTATCGTTACGATAATTTGGGACGTAAAATTTCCGAGACCAACGCCGAAGGCGGCATAACAAAATTTGTCTATTATCAAGACGGTCAAATGAAATCCTTAACCGATCCGGTCGGTAATAAAACGTCTTGGACTTACAATTTGTTAGGCAGAGTTTCAAGAGAAACGATAACGCTTGACAAAAAATTACGCACAAGATTTTTCTATTACGACGCCAATGGAAACATCACAACCAAACTCGACCGAAACAATCGATTAACAACTTGGACGTATGATAAATTAAATCGTCCAACGTCTGAAAATTGGTACGAAACGTGGTCTTCATTCTACACCAATAAACCGCCAATCAAAAAATTCCAAACCATCTATAACAACAAAGGTAAAATCGCCTCAACCGAAGACGACAATAATAAATTCACATTCAGTTACGGAATCTTTGGCAATGAAATTAAACGTATCCAAAAACTAGCCGATTTAGAAAAACCAGTAGAGTTTAATTT
>JAISLW010000421.1 GCA_031277105.1 Planctomycetaceae bacterium
TACACGTTATGAATTATTAAAATTTAATAATTGTTTCACACGTATTGCGGCCCAAAAAATAAACGCAGTGGCGAAACACCGCCTACCTTTTTACAAAAAAATGAATTTTTAGAGATACCCAATAGTAATTGGGCGCTATAAAAATTCATTTGTCCATGTAGGCGGCTAAAAAATTAAACACTGTGCCGAAACGCCGCATTACGGTTTACGACGTCAATAAACTTTAATATTTCACAAGTCTAAAATATACATATTTTAGGCTTTATGAATTATTAAAATTTATTGGTATCATAAACTCCATTGCGGCACAAAAAAATAAACGCAGCGCCGAAACACCGCCTACCTTTTTGCAAAAAATGAATTTTTAGAGACGCCCTATTCTTTATCCTCTGGCTCTCTACATTTTGCGAACTGTTATGATTTTTTTCCGTAGATTAAATTTGTTATTCCGAAAGTCATTGGTACGATTTTTATTTCGTTTAGTCCTTTTGATTTCATTTTGTCGGCGATTTCTTTGGGGCTGTCAAAAGTTATGACGCTTTTTGGTAAATAATTATAAGCGTCGTCGCAATTCCACGCTAACAATTCTCCAATTTTTGGCAAAATATATTCAAAATAAAATCTATACGGATATTTGATCAGACGATTTTGCGGCATAGAAAATTCCAAAATTGCAACAACGCCGCCCGATTGACAAACTCTTATCATCTCACTCAATCCCTTATCCGCATCACAAATATTCCGCAACCCAAACGCACACGAAACAACACAAAAAATATTGTCCCCAAACGGCAACTCCATCGCATCGCCAACCACTAACCGCCCCGAAATCGCAGGCAATTTCCTACTCGCTATTCCAATCATCGACTCCGAAAAATCTACCCCGCTAAACTCGCAACTCAAACCCAACCGCTCCCCAAAACGCACAAACTCACACAACATATCACCCGTCCCACAACAAACATCAAGCGCCAAAAATTTACCAACCGACTCAACGCACACGCCCGAATACGCCAACTTAACACTACGCCGCCGCCAATAAATATCCAACCCCAACGAAAAAAAATGATTCAAAAAATCATACCAGCCCGCAATAGAATTAAACATCCGTTTAACCCGCTCCGGCGACTTGTCCAACTCGTTTTTAATATCCGTTTGCATCGAAAAAATAAATCGAAAAAATAAAAGGTAAATTCTAAAAAACTCTTTTGTTCAGATAAACGACGTTTCGCCGAAACGCCGCATTACGTGTAATTACGCTAATAAATTTTATTATTTCACAGCGTATATACAGCTCGTACTTGAAATGCAGCGATTTAAAAGCGTCAAAGCCTGCCGTCCGAAATCTAGGCGGGCGAAGGCAAACGAAAACTCAAGTGCGAACAGTTTAAAATACAGGCAACCTCTAATAACCGGTTTTTTATTTAAACGCCGAAAACACAGAGTTCTCAGAGAAGAATTTTTTAAAAATATTTTATATCCAATATCAATTATAATATTAAATAATGTTTCGATTCCAATTAAAAATTTTCCTCTGTGTCCTCTGTCGTTAATAAAATAAATCTGTGGTTTTTAGAAGTTACCTATATGCTAATTACACTTTAAAATGCGTTTTTTGATTTTTTGTAACGATAATTGTAATTGTTTTCCGTTCCTATCGCGATGAAATTTAACGTACTTTTTTGCTATTGACTTTATTTTTTGTTTTAGGTAATATTCGCAACGGCGGGTATGAATTATTGACAAAGTTTATACGATGATGTTTTTTGTTGCAACGATATAGTTTTTTGAGAATATTTTGTATTCCCAATGTACAGTATTTTATTGTTGCATGAATTTACGTTTTAACCATTATTCACAAAAAGTCAAATGACAGAAAAAATTAAAATACGGATAGGTCATAGTCCTGATTCGGACGATGCGTTTATGTTTTATGCGCTTGCCGAAAAGAAAATTGTAACGGACAAGTATGAATTTACGCATGAGTTATTGGATATTGAGACGCTTAATCATCGTGCGTTTAATGGCGATTTTGAGTTGACGGCGATGAGTGTTCATGCTTACGCTTATTTGTCGGACAAGTATTTATTTTGTCAGTCCGGCGCAAGCATGGGCGAAAATTATGGTCCTGTATTGATAGAGAACGGCAATTGGGATTATCGCAATTTGACGGCGCCGGCGCGTGTGGCGATTCCGGGCGAATTGACCAGCGCATTTTTGGCGTTAAAGTTATATTTTGCGGAGATAGGTCGGGAGAATATTGAGTATGTTGTTGTGCCGTTTGACAAGATAATTGAATCGGTTAAATCGGGAGAAACTGATGCGGGGCTTTTGATACACGAGGGTCAATTGACGTATATTCGCGATGGTTTTAGGTTGATAGTTGATTTAGGCGTTTGGTGGATGCTTGGCGTTGGTTTGCCGTTGCCGCTTGGCGCAAACGGGATAAGACGCGATTTGCCGCCGGATGTTATTGTCGATGTTACGAAATTATTGAATGAGAGTATTCAATATGCGTTGAATTTTCGTGAAGACGCTCTTGATCACGCTTTGAAATTCGGTCGCGGTTTAGAGCGATATGATGTTGACCAATTTGTAGGAATGTATGTAAATAATCTCACGTTAGATTTAGGCGAAAACGGAAAACAATCTGTACGCGAATTTCTAAAACGCGCTTACGATACCGGCGCAGTCCCAAAATTAGTAGAACCAGAATTCGTTTAATCTGGAATTATTGACCATTGACCAAAAGGAACGCAACCGTCAAAAAGATTGCGTTCCGTCTCAACAAAAAAATTGTCCTATTTGTCTCTCCTGTTCTATTTGTCCTTCAAAAAATTGCCATACATAATTTAATAAAAAAATTTCCGTGAACGGTTAAGCGAATTTACTCAACTAATGAATAATAATATTGAGAAGCATATTAGGAGTGTGATGCCTGCTCGTCTTATTGGGACGGTTGTTCAGACGCATGGTATGACGGTGGCGGCGGCGGGATTTCCGGCGCCGGTGGGCGCTATTGCGGAGATAGAGCGGACGGGGGCGACTTCGATAATGGCGGAAATTATAGGTTTTCGCGACAATCTCACGTTACTTTATCCTTACAACGATATTGTCGGCGTGCGGCGCGGCAACAGGATAAAACTGGTTAAAACGTTGCCGTGGATTCGGGTTGGGGTAAATTTGCTTGGTCGTGTTTTGAATGCGGAGGGTTTACCGGTTGATGGTTTGCCGTTACCGATGCTTGACGACAGGATTTTGTTTGACAATCAGCCGCCGCAAGCAACGAGTCGCCCGCGAATAAATGAGATACTGTCAACTGGAGTGCGGGCAATTGACGGAATGTTTACTTGCGGGAGGGGGCAACGGCTTGGAATTTTTGCAGGTTCGGGCGTAGGCAAGAGTGTTACGTTGGGTATGATTGCGAGATATACGGATGCGGATGTGATTGTGATTGGTTTGATTGGCGAGCGCGGGCGGGAGTTGAATGATTTTATTGAGCGTGATCTTGGCGCGGAGGGGTTGCAAAAGAGCGTGGTTGTTGTGGCAACGTCGAATGAGCCGGCTTTAATGCGGGTACGGGCGCCGATGACGGCGATGGCGATTGCGGAATATTTTAGGGATCGGGGCAAGAATGTTTTGGTAATGATGGATTCGTTGACGCGGTTTGCGATGGCGCAACGTGAAATCGGGTTAGCAGCGGGCGAGCCGCCGACGACGAAGGGGTATCCGCCATCGGTTTATGCGTTGTTGCCGAAGTTAGTTGAGCGGGCGGGGAGATCGCAAAGTGGAACGATTACGGCTTTTTTTACGGTATTGGTTGAGGGTGATGATGCGAATGATCCGATTGGCGACACGGTTCGCGGGCTTTTGGACGGGCATATTTGGTTATCGAGAAAATTGAGTACGCGGGGGCATTATCCGGCGATTGATCCGATTGAGAGTATTTCGCGGCTCATGCCGGACATTTGTGATGTGGAACATTTGAAAGCGGCGAGAACTTTGCGGAAGTATTTAGGTATTTATGCAGACAATGAGGACGCTATTTCAATCGGCGCATACCGGCGCGGAAGCAATCAGGATATTGATAACGCAATAACAATGAAACCAAAAATCGACGACTTCTTGCAACAACACGTCGATGACCGCGCACAACTTAACGATACAATAAATAGAATAAAAGAACTATGTAACTAAACAATAATCTTTCTAATCTGTGTAATCTGTGGACAAAAAAATTATCCACAAATTACGCAGATTTTTTGTTACAAAAATTGTCGTAGGATCGCAGGCGAAACGCTTGCATCCCAGGAACGCAAACATTTCGCCTGGTGTTTCGTCAGATTCGCAGGCGGAACGCCTGCATCTCAGGATCGCGGGCGTCTCGCCTTCATGCGGTTGTACTCAACCGCTAATGAGAGAGGTTGACATCTGGGCGTCACTAAAAATTCATTTCTGTCCTTAGCGGGACAAATATTTATTGTAACGAAAATTGTCCTATTAGAACCTA
>JAISLW010000439.1 GCA_031277105.1 Planctomycetaceae bacterium
AACGATACAAACCTCTGATTCATTTTGCAACAAAGGGCAGTAATTTAACACATATAAAAATTCCCACAAGCCCCCCTGAATAAATTCGGAATTCGGAATTCGGAATTCGGAATTCGGAATTAAGGATTTTGATTTCAAATTTAAAATAATCTTTTTAAACTATTCGTACTTGAGTTTGCGTTTACCTTCGCCTGCCTAGCTTTCGGACGGCAGGCTTTGACGCTTTAAAATCGCTGAATTTCAAGTACGAGCAGTATAATCTGTATAATCTGTGGATCTTTTTAAAAGCGATCCGCAGATTACGCAGATTAGAAAGATTTTTTTAGGGACGGATTGAAGGATCGCAGGCGTCTCGCCTGCATTTCAGGATCGCGGGCGGGACGTCTGCAAGCGGTTGTACTCAACCGCCGATGTATGATGCGATTACCAAGGTAATTCCATCATGTTTACAATTTGATCTGCTATTTTGTCGATTTCGGCTTGTTCTGCGGTTAATTCAGATTGTCCAAATTCTGGAACTAGATATTCCGACACAGATAATTGGGCGTTGCCGATGTTCCACGCAACAGGATCAAACTCCATCAAATCACGTTTACGCCGGTCTTGCCAACGTACTTCGACGGATAAATTACCGATAATTTGACGCGGATCATTGTAACCATTAGTAAGCGAAACGCCGCGAGTACGTTGTACTATTTTGCCTTCAAGAACGCTGTCTGCCGTAGGTCGTGAAACTATTTTGTATGTTGTCCGCGCCTCTATTCGTTTACAAACCGCTTCTGTTAAACGTTCCGAAAGATCACGACGCAATACCGACGACTTAAATATCGGAACATAAATTGTACGAACATCGCTGCCATACGGATTTTTCATACCAACATTATAACCAAGCATCGCACAGCCAGACGAAATTAGAAAACTCACAACTATTAAATGTACAAAAAATACCGCAAAAATACGATACGACAATAATAAACCAAAATCAATAAATCGTTTACTAAACATCTTTTAATTATTTAAACTGTTCTACCTAAATTTGCAGTAAACTTTGGTAAAAAACGATACGAAACAAAATCGTTTGTCCCGTTAGAGACAAAATATTGGTAAAATCCAGAGATACTAATTTATAATTTATAAAAATATGTTCATGACAAAACGCAATTACAATTATCGTTACAAAAAATAATTACGACTGATGAATACTTACAAAAAACTATACCCTACATCCTAACCCCTAAAACCAGTCGCTTAAATTTCCGCGAGCGGTTATTTATTTTGTATTATTTTTTTTGAACAGATTTATTGTGGTTGGTTTATCGGGTTTATTTTTTATTTGTTCTAATCTTTTTCTTGCTTTTTCGGCGTATGTTGTTTGCGGGTATTTATCGATTACTTTTTGGTAGAACATTTTTGCGGAGCCGTAATATTTTTTTACGTCGTAATATTGACCGAGTACCCATTCTCGTTCGGCATTTTTTGTAATGATATTTTCGTTTAATTCGGCGATGGCGTTATTTTCGTCTTTGTCATTATCGATAGCGTTTGGCAATTGCGTGCTGTTGATAATTTCGGCGAGTTCTTTTGCGGAGTCTAAAGTTTTTTGATTATATTCGGCGCCCATGTATGCTTCGCTTCTTGCAAACAATTCTCCTTTTCGCGCTTCGTCAAAATGTTCGCTTAACGGATAATTTTCGGTTAGGTATTTGAAATAGAAAGCCGCTTTTTCGTAGCTGGTATCGCCTTCGTATCGTCCTCTTGCGAGGTGTGCAGATGCGATTGCCATTACTGCGTCGTCTGCGAGCGGGTTATTTGGATCGTTTATAAAAATCATTTCGTAAGCCTTCTGCGCATAACCGAATGCATCGACGACTGGTATAGTTTTATCGTTTAAATTTATTCCTCTCCATTTACGTTTTCTATCTGCGGCTTCCCAGTATCGCGCCATTAAGAACAGGCGTTGCGCTACTATATCGAGGTGTTTTGAGTGTTTATATTTGCTCATTAAATCGTGATACGCTTCGAATGCTGAAACGCTGAATATTGACAGAGCCGATTTGTAATATCCGCTGAAAAAGAACGACTCGCCCGCCATGAATAATGCGTCTTCTTGCAACAAGGAATCAGGCAAATGTTTTGCCGCTTTAGCGAAATTTTTACCGGCTGCGTAGTACAGGCGTTCTTGTTCAATTTGTTCTTTTGTCGATTTTGGTTGTGTTTTATCGAGTTGGTTTATGAGGGTTTGTTTTGCGGCGGTTACGTCGGATTTTTCTTTAATTTTTAGTAAAATATCGCGTCCTTCTTGCATATATTTTTTTGCTTTTTCTTCGTTGACGCCTAATCCGGTTTTGTCCAAAATTTGTTTATAGAAATTAGCAGGATCGAGCATTGACCAGTCGAAGGCGGCATGTTCTTCTTTTTCCCAATCGTAGATAGGTTTATTGTCGTAAATTTTCGGATTTTCTTGTAGGTAGGTAACGGGCGAGATTATGCTGATTTCGTTATCGATAATTTCGCGGTTTTCGCGTTCAACAAATGGACCTAATCTATTAGCAAAAGGTTGTAAGTATTTTTTTTTCGGGTCGGCGTCTTGTAGGCGTTTTGTTTTAGCGATTTCCAGCAATCGATTTTTTTCAAGATTTTCATTTTCGTTTTTTGCCGCTTCGGTGATGGATTGCGAATTTTTTGCGCTATCTCCCCAAACATCGAAATCGTGTGCGGGCGTTGCGGGCGAAATATTTTGCGAGTTATTGAATGGACTTATTGGCGGCGTTGATGTTGATGTTGGATTTAATGTTGAATTGCCGTAATGAATATTTGAATTATTTGAAGCGATATTTGTCGGCGGCATATTTGTCGGCGGCGTAGTTGTCGGGTTGGCAAGATTCGGGTTGGCAAGATATTGTAAATTTTCGCCGTTAATATTTTTTTCGTGTGGTTGCGTATAATTCGGTTGAAATTCGCGTGAAGTTGCGGGTGTAATATTTGCGGTGTAGTTTGGGTTTGGGGTTTGATTTTGTGTTGGTGAAATTGTTGAAGTTGCGCCAAATGGATCGATGGTAGTTGTGTTGGCGAAAATATTTGAATCGGCGGCGGGTAATTTTGGCGTGGTGTTATTGTAGAAATTTGTTGCGGCTGAATTTGCTGCGGTGGAATTTACGGACGTTGCGGTAGAATTTGCGTAAGGCGCAGCGGGGTAAGTGAAGTTATTTTGTGGAGACGTAACTGGAGTTTGACCGAGATAATCTAGCGGCGGCGAGGACGGATCGTTGTTGTCGGATATTTTCAATAATTTACAACCAGATAAGCCGAAAGCGGCGACAATTATTGTAACAAAAATTATTTGATTGATCCGTGTAATATTTAGTTTGGGGGAAATTTGAGACGGCGCAATTTTTGTTACGATCAAAGCGTCAAGTATTGACGTTAAATTAAATTGAAAAAAATTAAAATTATTTTTAGTTGACATCCTTGTCCTCTATTATTGATTGTTTGTTTATAAATTTATGATGCGGGCAGTGTGATTCGGGCTGGATTGTTATGGTGGGAACTTCTATACAGCTCGTACTTGAATTTCCGCGATTTAAAAGCGTCAAAGCCTGCCGTCCGATAGCTAGGCAGGCGAATGTAAATCGCAAATTAAAGTATGAACAGTTTAAAAGCGTCAAAGCCTGCCGTCCGAAATCTAGGCAGGCGAAGGTAAACGAAAACTCAAGTGCGAACAGTTTAAAAACCAGTTTTTTAATTTAGTCGTCGCGATCACAGAGGAAATTTTTAATTTACATCAAAACGTTATTTAATATTTTATAATTGACTTTTTGATTTAAAATATAGGCGTCTCTAAAAATTCATTTGTCCAGGTAGGCGGCGTTTCGCCCAGTGTTTAATTTTGGGCCGCATTACGGTTTACGACATCAATAAACTTTAATATTTCACACATCTAAAATAGGCATATTTTAGGCTTTATGAATTATTAAAATTTATTGGTATCATAAACTCCATTGCGACCCAAAAAATAAACGCAGCGGCGAAACATCGCCTACCTTTTTACAAAAAAATAAGTTTTTAGGAGAGGTTCATTTCATCGATTTAAAAGCGTCAAAGCCTGCCGTCCGATAATTAGGCAAGCGAAGGCAAACGCAAACTCAAGTGCGAGCAGTTTAAAAAGGGGAAAATTATAACCGCATTATTTTACAAGTCAATCCGATGCTTTTTAAACTGTTCTTACTTAAAATTTGCGTTTACCTTCGCCTACCTAAAAATCGGATGGCAGGCTTTTACGCTTTTACATCGCTAAATTTCAAGTACGATCAATATACATGACAAATCAGTAACCGTTCACAAAAATTTAAGCGACAAATTTTAGGAGATAAAGAGTAATTTTTTAGAAAACTAGATAACAGTTTTTTGTTATAAAAAATTGTCCCTTTTGTCCCACTTGTCCCTCAAAAATTGTCAAAACGTGATTTGATACTCAAATTTTCGTGAATAGTTGTTTGATGGCGTCTATAAAAATTCATTTGTCCAGGTAGGCGGCTAAAAAAATTAAACACTGTGCCGAAACGCCGCATTACGGTTTACGACATCAATAAATTTTAATATTTTGCACGTCTAAAATAAATATATTTTAGGCTTTATGAATTATTAAAATTTATTGGTAGCATAAACTCCATTGCGGCCCAAAAAATAAACGCAGCGGCGAAACACCGCCTACCTTTTTGCAAAAAAATGAATTTTTAGAGATGCCCTTGAGTTTATTATGGGGTGACAAATAGTCCTGT
>JAISLW010000470.1 GCA_031277105.1 Planctomycetaceae bacterium
AAAACTGGTTATTATACTGCTCGTACTTGAAATTCAGCGATTTAAAAGCGTCAAAGCCTGCCGTCCGAAAGCTAGGCAGGCGAAGGTAAACGCAAACTCAAGTACGAATAGTTTAGAAGGCGCTAGGAGGGACTCAAGGGACACGAAGGACATTTTTTGTAACAAAAAATCTCAAATGCCGAATGCCGGATCTCCAATTCCTAATTCCGAATTTTGACAAAACGTTTATTCTTTTTTTATGCTTATTGTGAGTTTTTCGCCGTCGATTTGAGTTTTTATTGGATTTGTTTCTGGCAATGTATTTTTTTTCAAATCGACTGCTAATGTTTCATCTTTTATGGTATCGCAAAATTTACTTAACGCATCTGCTAGCGGTTTTGAGTCTGTTTCAATTCCTACCATGATTCTATCTGTATATTCTAAGTTCATCTCTTTGCGTTGTTCTTGAATCAATCTTACAATTTCTCTCGCTCTGCCTTCTGACAATAGTTCTTCCGTTAGTTCTGTTGACAAAACTACCACGCAATCTCCGCCTTGCGCCGCCGTCCAACCTGATTTTGCTTGCAATCGTATTTGAACTTCGTCTGAATTTATTTCTACATCGCTACCGTCTTCTAGTTTAATCGTTATCTTATTGTTCTTGTCCAATTGCGTCAATAATTCAGCGCCGTCTGAGTTAGTCAAAATTCGCTTCACTTCCGGCAAACGTCCCAATAATTTTTGACCTAGTTTCTTAAAATCCGGTTGCACCAAAAATGAAACATATTCGTTAAATTCCGACTTATCCTCCAATACTCGCATTCCCTTAATATTCAACTCGTCTTGTATTACTCGCACGTTGTCTATTACGTCTGAATCCCAAAATATTTTCGCCGCCGCATCGTTTGCAAACATTACTTTCATTTCTGATAACGGTTGCCGTACTTTTAAATGGCCGTTTGATCTTGCCGCTCTTCCTAGCGATACGATTTCGCGTACCAGCCGCATTTCACGTAACATTTTTTCGTTGATTAAATTTTCGTCCGCAGTTGGGTAATCGGATAAATGGACGCTTTCTAAACCGTCTGATTTTACATCGACTAATTTACGCCAAATCGACTCCGCCAAGAACGGCGTAAAAGGCGCTATCATTTTCGTTACAATAATTAGGCATTCGTAAAGCGTCCAATATGCGTCGTTTTTTGAAGCGATTTTTTGGGCGTCGTCCGATTCCGCCGAACTCCAGAATCTGTCTCGATTGCGCCGTATATACCAGTTTGATAAAGCGTCGACAAATTCGCTTAATTCTCCCGCCGCCGCAAAATGATCAAACTTATCCATCGCCGCGCAAACTGATTTTATCGTCCTGTTCAATTCGCCTAATATCCAATAATCTAGTTGCGATCTCGCTTTAATTGAACGATACGGTTTCGGCGATTTTTTTGCCGACGCCAGACAAAACGGACTCATCTGACCGTCGTCGTCCCGCAACACGTCAGGATGAACTAACTTTAACGGATCGAAACCGTCTATCTTACTGTACACTTCATAAAACGAAACTACATTTTGCAACCGAATAATAAACTCCGGCAAACTATCGCGTATCGCCGCCTCATTGTAACGTATCGCCGTCCAAGGAGTCTGTTTTGAATAAAAATACCATCGCAACGCATCCGCGCCGTATTTCTCAAAAATCTCATTCGGCTCGCGATAATTTCGCTTCTGCTTTGACATCTTTTGACCGTCTTCGCCAAGCATCAAACCCAGCACAATACAATTCCTAAACGGATGAGGATAAGGTATCGGTATCGACTTGCCCGACGCTTCATCAACGCCGCCGTATGGAGCGGTTGTGCCGTCGAATATCATCGTACTGATGGCAAGTTGACTGTAGAACCAGCCGCGCGTTTGGTCTATCGCTTCGCTTATAAAATCAGCCGGAAAATGACGGCGAAATTGAGTTATACTCCCATGCTCATAAGGAAAACCCCATTGAGCAAAAGGCATCGCACCCGAATCATACCAACAATCTATCACCTCCGGCGCCCGATACATCCGCTTGCCGGACGCAAAAGGCGACTCATAAGAAATCGCATCAATATAAGGTTTATGCACCGCTAAATCGTCGTTCCATTCCGGATGTGATTTCTTGGCATTCTCCCAAACTTCCGTACCTTTAACGCCTGTCTTTTTAAGCAACTCGTCGTAAGACCCCACAACTTCCATTTGCCCCGTCTCTTCGCATACCCAAACCGGCAACGGCGTACCCCAATAACGCTCCCGCGATAACGCCCAGTCAACATTCGATTCTAAAAAATTACCAAATCGTCCTGATTGGATATGTTCGGGAAACCAGTTTATTTCGTTGTTATTTTTTAGCATTTCGTCTTTGAATTGCGTAGTTTTTATAAACCAGCTTTTGCGCGGATATTGAATTAACGGGTCTTGTTCGCTGCGCCAGCAGAACGGGTATTCGTGCAAATATTGTTCTTGATGCAACAATAAACTTTTCGCCTTAATATCGCGAATTATTTCTTTATCGGCGTCTTTGACCCATTTTCCTTCGTATGGAATCGCCGCGTCAGTGAATTTACCGTCCGGCGCAACCGCACAAATTAACTCCGGCGCGCCGCTCTCAAATCTGTCTTGCTCGCGTCGCAATACGTCAAAATCAACTTCGCCAAACGCCGGCGCCTGATGCACAATTCCAGTTCCCGTATCAAGCGTAACAAAATCACCCGCGACAATACGCCACGCCCTAACAATTTCGCCGCCGCCTTCGGACGCTTTGAGCTTGCCCTTGAACTTGCCAAGTTTATCATAATAAAAATCAAACGGCGGAAGATACCGCTTGCCAATAAGATCAATTCCTTTAATCGTACCAATAACAACCGGCGTCAATTTAATTTTACTTGCGATAGATTCTACTAACTCGCCGGCAATTATGCAGAGGCGTTCTTCGGTTTTGCCGTCGGCGTTTTTCCATTGTATTATTGAGTAATTAAATTCGGGGTTGACGGCGGCGAATTGATTACTCGGCAACGTCCAAGGCGTAGTTGTCCAGACGATTAAGTCAACAACTCCGGTGAAGCCGATTTTCGTATTCACGCTGATGGCAAGTTCTTCGTTAAACATTGTCCAATCGCCGCCAGGCAACGGATCAACTAACGGAAACCGGACGAATACGCTAGGATCGGCGACTTGTTTATAACCTTGACCGACTTCGCCGGCGGACAATGCCGTCCCGCCTTGCGCCCACCACCAGACTATTTTGTAACCTTGATAAAGAAGTCCTCTTTCGTAGAGCGACTTGAGCGACCACCAGACAGATTCGACGTAACTTTTTTTGTAAGTTATGTAAGCCTCGTCAAGATTTACCCAAAATCCTAATCTTTCGGTCAAATTTTCCCATTCTTTCATGTATTGAAAAACGCTTTTGTGGCAATTGTGGATAAATGCTTCAACGCCATATTTCTCAATTTCTTCTTTAGAGTGGATACCGAGTTCTTTGCATACTTCGACTTCGACTGGGAGACCGTGCGTATCCCAACCGGCTTTTCTTTCGCACAAAAAACCGCGCATAGTTTTATAACGCGGATAAAGATCTTTTATTGCGCGGGTGAGACAATGCCCAGGATGAGGCAAACCGTTAGCGGTAGGCGGACCTTCGTAGAACACGAATCGGGGAGCGTCGCGGCGGGCGCGAAGTGATTTAGCGTAAATATCATGTTCTTTCCAAAATCGCATTATTGCCAATTCTTCTTCGGGCAATGATTGATTTTTGGGGTTTGGTTGTGGGTTTTGTGTTTGTAAAATTTCGTTTTGGGGTGTATTTGTCATTTAATTTTTGAGTTATTACGGATCGTATTTATACGGATCGTACTTGAGTTTTAGCAATATATCAAAATATATACTGGGCGTCTCTAAAAATTCATTTGTCCAGGTAGGCGGCTAAAAAAATTAAACACTGTGCCGAAACGCCGCATTACGGTCTAATTTATCAATAAATTTTAATATTTCGCACGTCTAAAATAAACATATTTTGGCATTATGAATTATTAAAATTTATTGGTATCATAAACTCCATTGCGGCCCAAAAAATAAACACAGTGGCGAAACATCGCCTACCTTTTTACAAAAAAATGAATTTTTAGAGATACTCTTGATTTAAAAGTGTAAAACTTTGCCGTCCGCAAACTAGGCAGACGGAGTTAAACTTTTCGCACTTTAAATTGTGGTTTTTTAAAATACTCATAACTATTCATTAGAGTATTTTTTGATCAAAAAATTACGTTAAATTTCGTCCATTATGGGCAATGCGTAACAGCCTGCCGCAACATGGCGGGTCAAAATATATCATCAATAACACGCTCTGAAAGAGCAATGGAAAACAAAGTTATTTTCGTTATCAATAAAGATCATTTGATTAAATTTATAAGCGTTTATATCCGGTTATTCCATTATCCTTTTAGGGCGCTAGTTATTTGATAATTGCGAACTCGCCGTGTTGTGGCGGGCTGTTACGCATTGCTCTTTATCTGGGCGAAAAATAATTACAATTAGCGTTACGAAAAATCAAATTAAAAAAAACATTATAAAGTGTGAATAGTATATGTGAATAGTATAAACGCAAATTAAAGTGCGAACAGTTTATTAAGATCAAAACCGAAACGATGAAAATGAAAAGGCGATATTTTACACCTTTTGACTATTCATTCAATAACTCTCAAAAAATTTTTTCTTGTCGTTTATTGATAGTGGTCGAGTTAAAAATTTATGGGTATATCTAAAAATTCATTTTTTTGTAAAAAGGTATTTGGCGTTTTGTCGAATGTTATTTACTTGGACAAATGAGTTTTTAGAGATATTCATTTTAATATTATATTCCCCCCCTTTGTTGTGTGTGATATTGTGATATACTTTTTGTGTTTTAGGTTTGGTTTATGTTTTTGGTTTTTGGGACTAGAATTTGGTTGAATAATTAGAGGTTGAATAATTAGAAAGACGGTGGTGTTCAAAATAATTTTGCCCTTTTAGCTCAATTGGTAGAGCAACGGACTCTTAATCCGTAGGTTCTGGGTCCGAGTCCCAGAGGGGGCATTTTAACTGTTTGGAAAACAAGAGTTTGCAAAATCGCAAAAAATTTCTAAAGATGCAAAACATCTAATATTTGCCCAATATTTGCCGAACATTCTATGACGTTTTTCATAGTTTTGCATTGAAACATCTTTGAGGGGCAGAGAATATTTCAACAAAAAATCCCGAGTCCGATGTAGCCTCCGATACAAATTCTATTACAAGTCTCCCCCTGATTCCCCGAAAATTGCAACACTTCGCCCCTGTCGCAAAGACAAAAAAATTCCGAACAGTCTATTGCATTTCTATCCCAACACGCCACAACTAAAAAAAGCTACGGATTCCGCTACGGTTCAATAAAAAACACTACTAT
>JAISLW010000542.1 GCA_031277105.1 Planctomycetaceae bacterium
TATAAAGTAGATGTCTTTTAGGCATTATGAAGTAATAAAATTTATTGGTATCATAAACTCTATTGCGGCGTTTCGGCGAAACGCCGCCTACCTGGACAAATGAATTTTTAGAGATACCCAAGTGTGAATAGTATTATTCAATAAATAACTGATCAAAATTAAATCAGTTTTACCTTCGCACAATATGATGTTTTTCATTATCTTAACTCCGCTTCATTATCGAATCTGAATTTTTTTGCATTTATGCCGTTATTTTCAATTGCAAAAGCGCCTAATTCATTTCTTGTCAAAGTTATAATTTTTAACTCGTCTAGCGAATTTGAGTTTTCACAACACTTTATTATTTTATCTAGAGCCTCGATACTATGCGTTGTCAAAAATAATTGAATGCCTTTACTTTTGCATGCCTTTATCAAAAATCCGAATACGGATTCCATTGCTCTTGAATGTATTGACATTTCAAATTCATCAATCAATAAAATACCGTCGTTCATTGAAGCGATTATTTCGGCGAATGAGATAATTTTTTTAGTTCCGTCGCCAAATGCCGCCAAAGGTAAAAAACCTCCGTGTTGATCTTCGACAATCCATGTTTGCGAATGCGTTTTGTCGTCTATATCTATACGCAAGTCTTTAATATTAGGGTCAAAAAGTTGAAGTAAGTCAATTGTATTTTTTAAGTCTTTATTATGAACGCCAAAAAATTTATGTTTGCCAAGATGATCGGTTGAATTTAAAAATTCAACATGAATATCATTTTGGGGCAGTTTTTGGACTTCGCTATATTTATGAAATTCAAAAAGTTTTTCATTTGTTTTTTTTTGTTTGTTGTTTATTGTTGTTTTTATGCCTGTAATTTTACCTGACAGTACTTCAATTTCTTCTTCAGATTCTTCTGATATTTTTATATTTTTTTTCGATTTGAAATTGTTATGATTGACAATTTTTTCATTTTTTTTTGCGTTGATTACGATTTGGCGTTTTTCTTGTTTTTTTATTATCGCTTCAATATCTAAAACGTAGTCCGTTTTTTTAGCAGTAAGAAGAGTTCGTAAAGAGACAAGACGATTTGTTCTAAAAATTGAAGGAGCGACTCTGTCTCGTTGTAACGCCAGATAGGCAATATTAGTAATATCGGGATCGGAACAAACAATTCGAATAGATTCTAATAAACTGGTTTTGCCGCAATTATTATCTCCAACAATCAAATTAACCGAACCCAAATCAGAAAGACGCAATTCCGAAATACCGCGAAAGGTTTTGATATACATATCCGTTATTATAGCGCTCATTTATTTTTTACTTTGTTTTTATGGTTGTCTCAATATTTATATTTCCATATTTTGAACATAGCGGTTAAACGAATATTACATTTTATGTTATGTATCGTACTTGGAAATTCAAGTATGATTTATTTTGTTATTAGATTAGTTGTGTGGGATGAGTGTTTAGAAAATTTTTGTGTTTATTTTTCTTGTTGAAATCGGGGCGAAAGGATTTGAACCTTCGACCTTCTGACCCCCAGTCAGACGCGCTAAACCAGGCTGCGCCACGCCCCGAAGTTAAACGCCGTCTCAATATGAAATCAAAACGGCTTGCTAATTGTCCGTCTTTTCAGACTATTCGCAAGCCCCCCTGCTATTTTATAGAGAAATTCTAATAATCATTTTTTTATTCAACCACAGAGAACACAGAGTTCACAGAGAATAAATTTTTAAAAAATATTTTAGATCAAAAAGTCAATCATATACTCTGGGAACTTCTAATAACTAATTTTTTTGCAAAAAGGTAGGCGGTGTTTCGCCGCTGTGTTTATTTTTTGGACCGCATTACGTATAAAACAATTATTAAATTTTAATAATTCATAACGTGTAAAATATATATATTTTATACGTTGTGAAGTAATAAAATTATCAATAACAAAAACCGTAATGCGGCGTTTCGGCACGGTGTTTGATTTTTTTAGCCGCCTACCTGGACAAATGAGTTTTTAGAAACTCCCTACTGCTCGTACTTACAATTCATTGGTTTATACAGCTCGTACTTGAAATTCAGCGATTTAAAAGCGTCAAAGCCTGCCGTCCGAAAGCTAGGCAGGCGAAGGTAAACGCAAACTCAAGTACGAACAGTTTAAAATATTAAATAACGTTTTGACGTAAATAAAAAATTTCATCTGTGATCTCTGTTGTGTTATCTGTGTCCTCTGGTGGTTAATAAAAATAAATTGCTGTTGTTAATCTTTACCGCGCGAGCTTGACGCTGATCGCCAGACTTTGAAATCGATATTGTCGTTTGTGAATCTTACTGTTCCGTCGCCGTAAGCGGCGTTGACGCCGCCGCTGTGATAACTACGAGCGCCAACATGTAACATTTGATTCCAATCAGTAACTCCCGTAACAAACGATTGATTTGTTCTTGCAATAGGAAATTTTGCCGAGATCAATGAAACGCCGTTGCAATAATTTTGATTATCAGGAACATCAGGTCTAGTATCATTCGGCGTAAGGAAGCCCGTAAAAAAAGCGGAATAAGGCAACCATATCAAACCGCGCACGTCTGCACGCGCCATCGAAGATTCTGGTCGCCATTGACCTTGAGCGACTTCGCTAAACGACAACGTATTGGATAACCCGTCTGTGATTTCGCTAATTTTAATATCCGGCGGCGGCGCCGCTCCGTATCTAATTCCCATTGCGAACATGCCGCCTTTGGTAAATGATACGTCTTTGTTATTTGCTGCGTATGCTGCCGTTTCTGCCACCAGCGTCGTAGTCAACGGAATGCTTGTCCAACGATTCCATTGACCAGACGATGCGCTATTGTTGTTACAATTTGGAATACCGCCATTTCCGGCGCAACATACGTAGTTATGGTGTTTGTATGGCGGCGTTGCAGTGTTCCATGTTGAGTTAATATCGCTATCGGCAGGACAAGTATAAACTTTTATACGAACTCCCTGCAATGCGGTACCGCCTCCGAATGCGGCGTTCACGTTAAGCGTGGAAAACAAAGCTTCCTGTTCAATGTACGGTAAAATGTGCATTGCCCAAGTGCCTTGTTGATCGCCTTTGCCGCCGCGCGGGAGGACTTTTTGAGCGTCGTTAAAATTGTGAACTGCGAGAGCAATATTTTTCAAATTACTTGAACATGACATCCGTCTTGCCGCCGCACGCGCCGCTTGTATTGCCGGTAATAAAATTGCAATCAAAACTCCGATGATCGCTATCACAACAAGCAATTCAACAAGCGTAAATCCAAAAAGTCTTTGGAAACAATTTTTTGTTTTCATCATTTTTTCTCCTAAATTTTGTTAGGCGTTAAATTTTAAATTTAAAGTTAAATTTTAAAGTTACGGTTAATGTTGAGGTTAAAGTTAAGGTAACGACAAGGCTTCGCCGCCTTGAGAATTACCGACAGCCCGCCAAATTGATATATTGACAGAATCGTTGACAAATCTAACGCCGCCGTCGCCAAGTCCGGCATTTACGCCGTTAGTATGGAAGCTACGCGCAGACATAATAAAAATGTCGCCTGTTAATGGTCCTGCGACAGGATGTTCAGGATAATGTATAGTTCCGTGATCAGGATTAGAATCAATAAAAAATGACATCAATCTATCAGATCGTGCGTCGTCTCTTTCTGATGTTGAAAGCGACGAGTCATTTCCTTCTTGTTTTGTATTTGGCGAAAGGTAAGTTGTAAATTGCGTAGTTAATCCGTACCAAATCAAACCGCGAATATCACGAGCGCTTGTACCGCCTGCATTATAAATACTGCGTTCTCCTTGAATTGTTTCAGAGATAGCGAGCGTATTTGATAAACCGTCAGATACGTCGTTAAATGAAATTGCTCTATGCGGTCCCGCAGCGCCGCCGCCCGACCAAAACATAGCGCCGTGTAATTCAGTTATTAACGGATGCGGCACGCCGGTAATCGCAGGAGGAATTGCCCATCCTACTGTAGATAAATCTGGATTGTACACTCCGGCGTCGCCTTCGCATGCTAAATAATTATGATGCTGGAAACTTTCATAAGTTGAGGTCTTAATGCCATCCGACGGACAAGTAAAAATTGGGAGACGAACATTTCTGAGCAAACTCAGATTAGCGCCGACATTGTAATTGAGATTCATGTTGTAAGACAAATACAACGCTTCTTGTTCAAGGTACGGCAATGAAAATGTCGCCCATGTTCCACGTGCAAGCCCTTTAGCGCCTACCGGTAGAACTTCGTTAGCATCGTGATGGTTGTGCAAAGCCAAAACGAGATTTTTCATGTTGCTTGCACAAGCGGCTCGGTTAGCGGCATTACGCGCCGCTTGAATCGCAGGCAAAAGCAACGCAATCAATAAGCCAATGATCGCAATTACCACAAGAAGCTCAACAAGCGTAAAACCCCAAAAATTATAAGGAGGTTTGGGAGAAACCCAATTAGAATTATCATAACAGCAAATTCTATCGAGATTTCCGTCGTTTTTACGTAAATACCCCCCCCCCCCCCCTGTTGCCAAATTTATCTAGTTTAACATTGATTTTAACATGGGTTTTAATTGACCCAGACATTAAATTTACTCTTTTCATACATTTCTCCTGATTTTGTTAATTGGTTAAACGAACTCTAACAAACTAATTTATTGTTCGGCAATTTTCTTGTTACGAATTGTTCAGTCGTAAAAATAAAAAATTACAGTCTCAATAAACGCCAATCAATCGTAATTGAATTTAAGCTCAAACAAAGCGCCATTTAAATTCAATTCATTTGACCTGCAATTGAATTTTCGTAACAAAAATTCCGTAACGCAAAACGCCGAAATAAACAGATCGTACTTAAAAAATCATTGATTTAAAAGCGTCAAAGCATGCCGTCCGAAAATTAGGCAGGCAACGCTAAACGCAAACTCACGTGCGAACAATTTAAAAGTTACAAAAATTCTATATCCGCAAAGTCAAAACTCCACCGACACAAACGAGCGGGAATTATAATCGAAATTTTATAATCGCACAATACCATTTTTCAACTTACAAAATTTGGGGAATCTCTAAAAAATTAATTTGTATTTTGCCCCCCCGCCACGTATGACATGTTCATAACCGAATAGATGAATCAATAGCAAAACCTACGGTCAAGCGATCCATCAAACACAAACCCCGCAAAAGACGAGATTGTTACGGAAACAATCACACCTTTGCGGGGCTTGTGAAAAAATAATTTTGGCTACCGAATCATTACCATCAATATTTTGTGAACGGTACGAAACCTTTCGCCTTTATTACGTCTTGACCTTCTTCTGTTAGGAAGAAGTTACAAAATTTCATTAGAGGCGATCCCGTTTTGGGATAGCCGTCCGTGAATAAATACAACGGACGCGATAACAAATAAGCTCCGCTCGAAACTGAATCCGGCGACGGTAAAACATTCTCAAACCTTACAGTCGAAACGCCGTCTTGCAAGAACCCTATTCCCACATAACCAATCGCTCCCCGCGTCGTACTTACGCGCGTAAACATTTGCGGATTAGAATTTGTGTACTCGACGCTACTGCCTAATTTCGCCTTGCCTACCGCCAATTCATGGAAAACCTCATAAGTTCCCGACGACGTGTCCCGACTAATCGCAACTATCGGAATATCAGCGCCGCCTAGTTCCTTCCACGATTTTATCTTGCCCGTGTAAATGTCCGTAACTTGAGCCTTCGTCAAATTACGTATCCTATTCGACGGATGCACAATAAAACAAACGCCGTCCATACAAATTGTAAACGGAACCGGTTTACGTCCGGCATTGACCGCCTTCTTGTACTCCTCGTCCTTCATAAAACGACTCATCGCCGCAACCTCGCAACGCCCGTCAATAAGCGCCGCAGCGCCATCGCCCGAACCCGTCTTCTTAACCGTAAAACGCACGCCGGAATCAGATTGCTTCATCGCCTCGACAAACGCATCAACAATCGGCCCAACCGTAGTCGAACCCTCTATACGAATCTCTTGCGCTAACGCGACACAGAAATTCATAAAGAATAACCCCACAAAACACACGCCCAAAAACATCAATCTCTTAAACATTCTTACTCCTCCCGTTAAAAAGTTTTGACCCAACATAACAACACAGACGCAACATTACGCCCGAAAAATAATTTTCGTTACGTTAAATCGAAAACAAATTTTCATTATACTGCTCGTACTTGAAATTCAGCGATTGAAAAGCGTAAAAGCCTGCCGTCCGATAGCTAGGCAGGCGACGGTAAACGCAAACTCAAGTGCGAACAGTTTAAAATTATTGTAACCGTTCACGGTATTTTTTTATATTTTTGAATTTATTTGTAACTATTCAGTGGTATATTTTGTTTATTATTTAATTTTGGTTAATGACCTTCCTTGTTTTCGTCCCAATAGGGATGGTACCATTAATAGGGAATCTCTAAAAATTCATTTGTTCAGGTAGGCGGCTAAAAAAATTAAACGCTGTGCCGAAACGCCGCAGTACGGTTTACAATATCAATAAATTTTATTACTTCACAACGCTTAAGATACATCTATTTTATATGTTATGAATTATTAAAATTTAATAATTATTTTGTACGTATTGCGGCGTTTCGGCGAAACACCGCCTACCTTTTTACAAAAATATTAATTTTTAGAGATACCCTGTAGTTAAAAGTCCATACCAAACTCTGCTCCGATAGTGGCAGGACATTTTGCGTTACAATAAATCAATAAAGTCCTGCCCTTTCAGGGCAGCAAGTATGGGCGGATTTCTACCGCAGGTCGCAGACCTGCGGTTATGAAAGTACCGTCCCTATCGGGACGAAGATAATTCAACAAAAACATTAAATAA
>JAISLW010000021.1 GCA_031277105.1 Planctomycetaceae bacterium
TTGTTTTCAATTCAATTTCAACAAACGTAAAAGTTGAAATTAAGAATGTTAAATTAGACGGTGAAAATGTTAAAATAGGCAGGGGGGGGGGGGCTGCGTAATATTGATTGTAACTCTAATTGTTATAATCAATTATATCCTCTCTTTATCAAAAAGCCTCTATCTTTTTTTGGTTTTACGCTTGTAGAACTTCTGGTAGTAATTGCGATTATTGGCGTTTTAATTGCAATCCTTTTGCCCGCAGTTCAAGCGGCGCGCGAAGCCGCCAGACGTATGAGTTGCTCAAATAATTTAAGACAATGGATACTTGCAGTCCACAATTACCATGACGCTAATCAAACGATACCTACGGTTGCGTTGTGGTATAGGGCGAATAATGATATTGCTAGTTGGCGTGTTGGGCTTTTACCGTTTATTGAGCAGCAAGGTTTGTTTGACATGATTATGACCGGCGGAACGGCATGTAGTACAAACGGTACGACTAATTTTCCGGCAGGACTTGGAACAATTAGCGGTAGTTCGTTGACTATTTATCGTAACGATTATGTTCCGGCGATTTCTACATTTCCTATTCTGACTTGTGCGTCTGATCCAAACAGGAACAGATTGATTGCCGGTTCATTTTTAGCGCCGGTAAATTATCGTGCTTGTTATGGCGATAATATTCATTCGTGGCTTGGTTCTCCGCATACCGGCAGCGCTAATTCCAATAGTATGGATTCAATTTGGAATAGTTATATGCCTTGTCTTTTAGGCGCATTTCGAGTGCGGCTTGGGCGTAATTTTAACGAATTTGTCGATGGAACAAGTAATACAATATTCATTGGCGAATGTTTAATTTCACCGGTTACAAATCCTACAGCCGATCCGCCTACAACGTCTTCGGCACGTTCAAGTGTTGTCGGTCCGAATATGACGACGCAACCTGCGATTGCCGGCGCTTATTCAGGCGATCGACTTGCCGCCGGAAGAACTGGTTACGCATTGCAAGGGCGAGGTTGGATAAACAGAGATTTTTTCGACTCAATATTTCATACTATTATGCCGCCGAATACAATTTCAGGTTTCGGATACGGCGCAGGACAAAACGCCAATACTTGCCAGTTCAATGCTTTCCTTACGGCAAGTAGTTATCATACAGGAGGCGTGAATGTTGCAAAAGGCGACGCTGCGGTAAAGTTTGTAAACAACTCTATCAACTGCGGAAATCCAGGAACAACCGACGTATGGCATCGATTAGAAGGACACGTCAATGCTTTTCAGACTGTTCCGTCGCCGTTTGGGGTTTGGGGCGCAATGGGAACTGTTAATTGTGGAGAAAACGCTTCAATTGATTGATCAAATTTGATCGGTGATAATTTGATCGGTGATAAATTGATCGGTTTGTTATGAAAGGCAGGGGTTTTCTAATATACGTATGGGCGTCTCTAAAAATTCATTTGTTTAGGTAGGCGGCGGTTCGCCCAGTGTTTAATTTTGGACCGCATTACGGTTTACGACATCAATAAATTTTTATATTTTGCACGTCTAAAATATACATATTTTAGGCTTTATGAATTATTAAAATTTATTGGTATCATAAACTCTATTGCGATGTTTCGGCGAAACATCGCCTTTTTACAAAAAAATGAATTTTTAGCGATACCCGTATATTAGAGAACCCCATAAAACAATTTTTAAAATTAAATTAATAGGAGTTAAAATAATGAAAATAACAAAATGTATTTTTATAGTTGTTTGTTTGTTCGTTTTATTATCGGGATGCGACAAAAACGCAATTAGTGTTGTTCCGGTTTCAGGCACGGTTGTATATCAGGGGCAAGGCGTTGAGAAAGCGGTAGTGGTATTTATACCTGCCGATGATTCAACGTCTGACCGCAGCGCATCGGCAACAACAAATTCACAAGGCGAATTTGTACTAGAAACATTGACGGCTACAAAATCAGGAGCAATGATCGGAAATTACGTCGTAGTAATTGACAAATCAGTTCCAATAGATACGTCCGGCAAAATCTTGACTGATGAAGAACTAATCAATCTACAAAGCCCGCCAAAAATGAAAAATATCCTTCCAAAAAAATATGCGGATCGCTCAACAACGCCGTTAAAAGTGGAAATTACAAAGAATAAAAATATATTTCAATTTGAACTGACAGATTAACCAGATCGCAATATTTTTAACATCCTGGGATGCAGGCGAGACCGACGGATCGCGGGCGTCTCGCCTGCATTTTGCCGATAGGCAAACAAAAAGGCGCTTGAGATCAAAACCTCGCTCATTGGCGGTTGAGTACAACAGCTTGCAGGCTAGACGCCCGCGATCCTGGGATGCAGGCGTTTCGCCTGCGAATCTGAAGAAACACCAGGCGAAATGTTTGCGATCCTGAAGTACAGGTGAGACCAACGGATTGCGGGCGTCTCGCCTGCACTTTGCCGCAAGGCAAACAAAAAGACTGTTGGGTATCTCTAAAAATTCATTTGTTCAGGTAGGCGGTGTTCCGCCGCTGTATTTATTTTTTGAGCCGCATTACGCACAAAATAATTATTAAATTTTAATCATTCATAACATATAAAATAGATTTATTTTAGGTGTTGTGAAATATTAACATTTATTAGCAAAATAAACTCTATTGCGGCGTTTCGGCACGGTGTTTGATTTTTTTAGCCGCCTACCTGGACAAATGAATTTTTAGAGACGCCTAAAGATCGTTTGATTAAATTTATAATCAATTATATCCATCATTCCATTGTCCTTTCAGGACGCTCGTTATTTGATAATTGCGAACCCGCCGTGTTGAGGCAATCTGTTACGCATTGCCCATAATGGGCGAAAAAATTTATTTGAAATTATCGTTACAAAAAATGAACATAATAAACGTATCGTACTTGAAATTCATCAACAAATGTTACTACTCGTATTTGAAATTCATTGGGGCATCTCTAAAAATTCATTTTTTTGTAAAAAGGTAGGCGATGTTTCGCCACTGTGTTTATTTTTTGGGTCGCAATGGAGTTTATGATACCAATAAATTTTAATAATTCATAATGCCTAAAATATGTTTATTTTAGACGTGCGAAATATTAAAATTTATTGATGTCGTAAGCCGTAATGCGGCGTTTCGGCACAGCGTTTAATTTTTTTAGCCGCCTACCTGAACAAATGAATTTTTAGAGATGCCCATTGATTTAAAAGCGTCAAAGCCTGCCGCCCTAAAACTAGACAAGCGCAGTAAACGCAAATTAAAGTTCGAATAGTTTATAATCCCCCCCTTGTCAAGTTATTTTAGCGCTGTAAAATTCCCGCTCTGTTTTTGGTAAGTTGCAATTCTGAATCAGCAATTTTTATAATTTTACGTTAAAGAGTTGAATTTATTCCCTGGTAGCTCAGTTGGTTAGAGCGGCGGACTGTTAATCCGTAGGTCGTAGGTTCGAGTCCTACTCGGGGAGTTTTTTTTATAATTGGGTATCTCTAAAAATTCATTTGTTCAGGTAGGCGGCGGTTCGCCGAAACGCCGCATTACGGTTTACGTCATCAATAAATTTTAATATTTTGTACGTCTAAAATAAACATAATGTAGGCTTTATGAATTATTGAAATTTATTGGTATCATAAACTCCATTGCGGCCCAAAAAATAAACACAGCGGCGAAACACCGCCTACCTTTTTGCAAAAAAATGAATTTTTAGAGACGCCCAAAAATATTAATTTTTAGAGACGCCCAATTATTAAAAAGAGTCGGTAATGAGCAATAACACAAAAATATCCATTCGCTTTTTTGACGACCGCGAAGTTCGTGCCGTTTGGGATGATGAAAATTCCAAGTGGCGCTTTTCTGTTGTGGATATTGTCGCTGTTCTTACGGATCAGGATGATTACAACAAAGCGCGAAACTATTGGAAATACCTCAAAGCCAAGTTAAAAAAAGAAAGCAGTGAGTTGGTTAGTAATACTACCCAACTGAAACTACTTGCGAGCGATGGCAAGCGATATTTAACGGATATGCTTGATTACGATGGTATTATTGCTCTTGGCAAACAATTTCCTGGCAAAAAGGCAAACCGTTTTATCGAATGGTTTACTTTCAGCGATGAAAGTATTGACGGAAAAAGCAAAATTAAAGCTTATGCCCTTTTTGAAAGTTCTTTTATTGACAGCATAGAAGTGGGAACAACCAAGGGTTTGCAGCAAATTCACGCTTATTTGTTCGGTGGACTTTATGATTTTGCCGGACAGATAAGGCAAAAAAACATTTCGAAAGGCGGCTTTCTATTTGCGGTATCACAATTTCTAGGCAATACATTAAAACAAATTGAACAAATGCCCGAAAATACATTTGATGAGATTGTAGATAAATACGTGGAAATGAATATTGCACACCCATTTATGGAAGGTAACGGACGAAGTACGCGTATCTGGCTAGATTTAATTTTAAAAAAACAACTAAAAAAATGCGTAGAATGGAGCCAAATCAATAAAAAAGACTACCTGAATGCAATGTTAAAAAGCGCAACAAACAGCGCCAAACTAAAAACCTTACTGAAAAACGCCCTCACTGATAAGATAAACGACCGTGAATTATTCCTGAAAGGGATTGATTATTCATATTATTATGAAGAAAATGAATAGATAAAAATACATTTAAACACGAAAGATCGCAACAGCCTTTTTGTTTGCCTTGCGGCAAAGTGCAGGCGGGACGGCTGTGTTCATTCTTGATTTTTCGTTACAAAAAATCAAGAGCAAAAAAATTCGATCCACAGGTTACACAGATTAAAAAAATGAGTAAATCATCTAATTTTAGAAAACTATCACCTACCACCCACCACCTACACCCTATCCCCTAAAACTCTATGCCTGAACATTTCGTAAACGGTTACGTTTATTTTTTATAAGCGTAACCGTAAGCCATTGCGACAAAGACGCCGCCGCCTACGATATTTCCTAATGTTACAGGGATCAAATTAGCGACAATAAAATTTGTCCATGTTAGCGAGTTTAGGACTTCCGTATTAATTGCAATCGCATTAAGCCAGTCAGGATTCGATTTTGCCAGTAACCCCGCCGAAATGTAATACATGTTCGCAACCGAATGTTCAAAACCAGACGTGATAAATAACCAGATTGGAAAAAATATAGCAAGTATTTTGCCCGCTGCATTCTCGGCGCCAGTCGCCATCCACACCGCAAGACACACAAGCCAATTACAAAGAATACCTAGAAAAAACGCCTCAACAAACGTAAGACTACACTTCATCGCCGCAATCTTGATCGTAACGCCGCCAAGCAGATTAGCGCCGCCGTTCAATTGACCCGAATAAACAATAAGAAACGCAACAAAAAACGAACCCGCAAAATTACCAACATAAACTATAACCCAATTTCGCAACAACATAACCGGACTAATTCGACCACTCGCACACGGTAACAACATCATCGTATTGCCCGTAAAAAGCTCGCCGCCCGCAAGAACCACAAGCATTAAACCGCCCGGAAATATCGCGCCCGCAAGACACTTGCCCAGCCCAAACGTTGAAGGCTCGGCAAGCAGATTGAACGCCGCCATATTAGAACCTTCCGACGCAAACGCAATATAAACGCCCGCCAACACGCCAAGAATAAAAAGCGACCCCAAAGACCGCACACTCTTAGATACGCAATTGTCAATCAACTTTTGCAATATTTCCGAAGGTAAAAGCATAATGTTTGAAACTGTTCTGATTCAAATTCTGTAATCATTCACAGAAATTTGGTTAGTAAATTATGTATTAGTGATTTTTTGGAACAAGAGAAACACAAGAAACAAATTAAACAATTTTTTATAACAAAAATCTGTCTGCTTAATTCCAAATTCCAAATTCCGATTTAAAATTTCTTTTGTTCAGTCAGGCGGCGTTTAATTTTTAGCCGCATTAAGGTTTTCAGCTTTCAAATTATGGATTGATGTTTGGTATGACGACGCTTTCTCCGCCATTTTTGGTTGCGATTGCTTTTAGTGTTTCTGGCGTTGTTGTTAATGGGATTACTCTTGTGTTGCTGTCCCATAGACTTATTACTACGCCGTCTTTTCGCGAGCCGCCGATGACGACGTCTTTGCCGTCTAGCGGTTTTGCAAATTCATCTACTGTAATATCGACGGTCGGGTCCATCCAGCAAAACGGCTCGCGTAATTCAACGATTGCCACTGTGTTGCTTGTTCCGTCTTCGATTGTAGTGATCGCTACGCCGTCTTTGGGTTTCATTGGCGAATTTACAATCGTAACCCAGCAACATGTTTCAGTTTTTTTCTTTATTGCCGGCGAATTGGACGAGTAAAAAGGTATGATTGCGTCGTGAAATTTTTTGTTATGCTCGCTGTCCCAAGGTTCGTCCAATTTAATCTGGTCGTACAATGCCTTCTGTTCAATAAAAGGTAAAATCAAAACGCGCCAACTATGCAGCGGTTTACCGGCTGCATCGACTGTATAAAGCGGCGGCAACGTGCCATTAGCGTCTTGATAATTATGTAGCCCTAGAACAATTCTTTTGGCGTTATTAATCATATCGAATTTATTTCCCCTTGATTCAGTCGCAATTGTTTGCATTACGATTAATTCTACGAAAATATCTGTCGTGTTATTTATAACGTTTTCTGTTATGCTATAAATTATGCGGTGTTTTCGCAGACGCGGCGTAAAGAGGTCGATAAGTTTTGCGTTTAATTCATCTGCTTTGGCGATAGTTTCATCGGGTAGATCGGTAAAGACTTTTTTCAATTCGTCTTTAATTGTTTCTTTTGATCTTTTGATATTTTTTTCGATTATTTTGTAAGCGTTTTGCGCTTCTTTGTCGGTCATAAATTCAACGGCGAAATTTAATCTAATGTCTTCGGGAATGAATCCGATTGATATGGATTGTATAGTCGTAAGAAATTTTAATCCGTCGTTGAATACGTCGGTTGCGTTTTCGCTTTTGATTGCTAGCGCCGGATTGCTTGCCAAAAGCAACGGCGCCATTGACGCCAATGACTTCACGCCTTCGGAAGGTGCGAATACGATTCGGATAGGCGATTTACGTTGTATATGCAGCGCCGATTGTATTTCGCTTCGGTGTTTAGTTTTTAATTTTTTGAATGCGTTGATGATTTTGTTATATTTTTCTTCTGTGATTTTTTTCTGTAAATCGGCTTCGTTTGGTTGAGCGTTTGGTTGCGTATTTGGTTGAGCGTTTGGTTGCGTGTTTGGCTGAATATTTGGTTGTTCGTTTGGCTGTGTGTTTGGTTCTTCGGGGACAGTTATAGGCGTTGGCGTTGTTGTTGGAGGTTCTGGCGTTGGCGTTTTATTTGCTGATGTTGGATCGAATGCGAATAGTGTAAATCCGCTAATTGTTTCCGATACGGGATGGACGCCGTTTGCAATTAGGTTTGTTTTTAATTCATCGTTTAATTTAATTTTATTTGGCGTTGCGATAATTATTGGACATTGTTGTGCGATTTCCATTGTGGATAAAATGTATAGTTCTTTAATTTTGCAATCTTGTAAATTTTTTAGAATTTCGCCGCTTATTTGTCGTGCCATATCGCTGAAATCTGTTGCAATCATACCGGTATTATTTTCGGTTGAATTTGAATTGTTGTCGGCGCCGGTTTCGGGTTTTGGGTTTGTTCCGGTTTGGGGGGCAGAATTATTTTCTTTTGCGGGTTCGGTTGTCGGCGCCGGCGTTGCGGAGTCTGTATGCGGCGTAGTTGAATCGGTCGTAGTTGGTGAATCGGTCGTAGTTGGTGAATCGGGCGTTGTCGGTTCGGGTTGTGTTGCGGGTTGTTTTTGATTTTTTAGTTCTTGTAATTTCTGGTTATATTTTCGTGTAAATTGATTTATATGCGGCGACGATTTAGCGATGAAACCGTCAAGGTTGATCTTGTCAATATCTATATATATTACAAGAAATGTATTCTCTTTTATTAGCGGTTTAATTTTTTGATAAACCGGAACGGTAATAGATTTATTTACGGCGCCGGTTTCAGATTCCGTTTGCGCAAAAATTCCCGATATTGGAATTAGGAGAAAAGCGAGTAAACTAATAAAATTTTTTGTACTCATTTGAATTGTAATGTTAATGGTTTATTGTTTTGTTTTGTAGTTTTGTTTAACGGATCGTATGTAAAATTTCGTAGGTTATTACGTATCGTATTTGAAATTCATTGCCGTCAACGCATATACTGCTCGTGCCTAAAATTTAACGATTTTAACGCGCCGCCCGATAACTAAACAGGCGAAAGTAAACGCAATTTCAAATATGAACCGTTTAAAATTTCTACTTTAACTCCGTTGTCAAAGCAGAAAATATTTGCCAAGCAAAGCAAAATTCCGTAACAATATAGTTGTCCGAAAAAAAATTACAATAAGGCGCTACAATATGTATTAAACTGTTCGTACTTTATTTTTCGTTTACTTCCGCCTGACTAGTTATCGGGCGGCAGGCTTTTACGTTTTTACATCTACGTTTTTACATCGCTGAAATTCAAGGACGGGCAGTATAGCGCCAACGGGGTGAAAATATTTACTATTACAGTTACAATAAAGAATACGCATACTGATATAGATACGATTAAACAAAATTAACGCAGGAAAAACGTCTTGATTACACGCCAAGATTCCACTGGAAAAAATAAACATATTCGAATGATAGACAACAATACGACAATTTACGCAAAAAGCCCCAATAACAAATTTTAAGTTATGAGATATTTTAATATAGCCGGACCTTGTAATAATGTTTCGCATTATATGGTTGATGCTTCTTCGCGTTTGCAAGGCGTTGAGCAATTGATAAGCATGGGACAATATTTTGTCATTCATTCTGCGCGACAAAGCGGAAAAACAACTTATCTCAAAGACCTGAATCAACGTCTCAATACCGAAGAAAAATATTACGTGTTATATTGTTCGTTGGAAGAAGTGCAAGTTATGCCGGAAGCGGAACGCGGTATTCCTGCGATTTTAGATTGTTTAATTTTTGCGTTACAAAAATCCTCAATACCTTTTATTTACGACAAGGAATATGAAGAGTACAAAAAAAATAGACCGCTGATTCTTTTGACAATGTTTTTAACCGAAGTTGTCAAAAGTTTAGACAAGCCTTTGGTGATATTATTTGACGAGGCTGATTGTTTGAGCGAAGGGACGTTGATTTCGTTTTTGCGGCAATTACGTAGCGGCTATAATGATCGTAGCGTTACGCCATTTGTTCATTCTGTTGCATTGGTTGGGATGCGTAATATTCGGGATTACAAGGCGCAAATCCGTCCCGATAGCGAGTCGCTTGGTAGTTCGAGTCCGTTTAATATTGTTACAAAATCTTTAACGTTGACAAATTTTACCAAAGATGAAATCATTCAATTATATCAACAACACACCAATGAAACCGGACAAATATTTAACGACGACGCAATTGAATTAGTTTGGAATCAAACGCAAGGTCAACCTTGGTTAGTCAACGCAATTGCCCATGAGGTAATTTTTGAAATATTGCAATCAGATCAAACGCAACCAATAACATTAGAGTTGGTCAATCGTGCAATTCAAAATATTATTCTCAATCGTCCTACTCATATTGATAGTTTGCTTGAGCGGTTGAAAGAAACACGAGTTCGGCG
>JAISLW010000024.1 GCA_031277105.1 Planctomycetaceae bacterium
TGTAGGCGCTAGATTTATTGTAACAATAAATATTTGTCCCATCTGTCCCGCTAGGGACAACATGTTGGTAGAAAATCAAGGTCAAAAATATATTTGTCCCGCTAGGGACAACATGTAAAAATAACATTAACCCTCATTGCGTCCCTAATGGGACGCTAAAAATTCGCGTATAACTTTTTTCTACCAACATGCTGTCCCTAACGGGACAAATATTTATTGTTACGAAAATTGTCCAGATACGCCCTACGCACTATCCCCTAAAATCTAGCGCTTAACTTTCAGTGAACGGTTACAAAAAATTATTCTCTGTGAACTCTGTGTTCTCGGCGCTTAAATAAAAAACCGGTTATTAGAAGTTGCCTATTATAATTGACTTTCTGATTTAAAATATTTTTAAAATAAATTCTTATTTTCCCCCCTCCCTTGTCATAATTGTTTGATCGTGTAAAATTCTTCGCTCTTTTCGCAATAAGCAGTTGTTACGTGCAATTGTTAGTTTGTTATTATGTTTGTTGGTTATTTTGGCCCCGTCGTCTAGTGGTTAGGACACGGCCCTTTCAAGGCCGCGGCACGGGTTCGAGTCCCGTCGGGGTCATTGCCGCACACAAAATAACTTGTCGTTCTAGCCAATACTTGCATAAAACAAAACTATACGGATCATACTTTAGGGCGTCTCTAAAAATTCATTTGTTTAGGTAGGCGGCTAAAAAAATTAAACACTGTGCCGAAACGCCGCATTAGAGTTTATGATACCAATAAATTTTATTATTTCACAACGTATAAAATACATCTATTTTACACGTTATGAATTATTGAAATTTAATAATTATTTTGTGCGTATTGCGGCCCAAAAAATAAACACAGCGGCGAAACACCGCCTACCTTTTTGCAAAAAAATGAATTTTTAGAGATACCCTTTAATTTTGACGATATATACTGCTCGTACTTGAAATTCAGCGATTTAAAAGCGTCAAAGCCTGCCGTCCGAAAGCTAGGCAGGCGAAGGTAAACGCAAACTCAAGTACGAATAGTTTAAAAACGTAAAAGTCTGTTGTCCGAATCTAGTCAGGCGGCGATAAACGCAAATTAAAGTATGAATAATTTTAAAGTTCAAAAATTACTATAACAATTTAATCCAATGGAACGATTTCTAATAACCGGCGTCAACGGTTTTGTCGGTCAACATTTTTTGAAATATCTTGAATCTTTTGGCAATAAAGTTAAGGCGCTAGGAGTAGATTGCGTCAGTAGCGGTTATAAGCCGGTGAATTATTCTTATCAATTTGAGTTGGCTGATTTTATAAATACGCCTCTTAAAGCGAGCGTAGTTTCGGCGTTTCGTCCGGATTATGTTGTTCATCTTGCGGCAAAGAGCAGCGTTAGCGAATGCCAAAAAAATCCTAATGAATCAATTGCGTTTAATGTCAAAATTCAATTAAATCTTTTTCAAACTTTGAGCGATTGCCGTTGTTCTAATTGTCGTGTTTTGCTAGTTAGTTCGTCTGAAGTTTATGCGCCGCCAAGTAAACCGTTAGTAGAAACCGGCAAATGCAACCCCGCTAACGCATACGGAATAGCAAAATTAATAGGCGAATTTATCATTCGATTTGACAATTTTTTTTACGGTAACGATTTCATGGTAACAGATACCGTAATTGCGCGGTCTTTTATGCATATTGGACCAGAGCAGAGCGAGAGATTTGCTATTGCCTCATTCGTGAAACAATTAGTACACGCCAAACAGGAAAATAAAAGTATAGCAAAATTAAAAACCGGCAACGTCGATATTGCACGCGATATAACAGACGTCCGCGATGTAATTCGGGCTTATCATTTGTTGTTAAAACACGGTCGCAACAAAGAAGTTTATAACGTATGCAGCGGCGCCGCAATAAAATTGAGCGAAGTTATAAATATGGCAAGCGAAATTATTGGCATTCCTGTTGAAATTGTAATCGATAAACAAAGAGTAAGATCAGACGATCCAAAAATCATCGTAGGAGATAATAAAAAACTTCGCGAAACAACAGGATGGAAACCAGAAATAAAATTATCGCAAACATTGAAAGATATGATTGATTGTTACTCATAAATAATAAGTAACCGTTCACACTTTAAGTTGCATTGTCGCTGTCTGACTAACTATCCAACGGCAGGCTTTGACGTTTTTAAACTATTCGTACTTGAGTTTGCGTTTACCTTCGCCTGCCTAGCTTTCGGACGGCAGGCTTTGACGCTTTTAAATCGCTGAATTTCAAGTACGAGCAGTATACATCACTGCATTTCAAGTATGAGCAGTATATTTTATAATTCTTTGCAATGAATTTAGGTTGTTATTCAATGGATGGAAAGAAATATCTGAAGACGAATTCGCTAAATAATATTAACGACAAGTACCACGTTTGAATTAAAAGAAGTTGATTATGATGAATGAACAAAAATGTACACTGATCGTACTTGAAATTCAGCGACTAAAAAGCGTAAAAGCCTGCCGCCCGATAGCTAGGCAGGCGGCG